>DATING010001381.1:0-4801 GCA_035474555.1 Longimicrobium sp.
TCTCGCCCACCTCGTCCAGCACCTGCGCGTCCGTGCGGCCGGAGGACTTGAGCACGTGGAAGCTGTGGTCCGCGCCCTCCAGCCAGTGCATCCGCCAGTTGGGTCCCACGCGCTGCAGCACGGCCTCCATCAGTGCCGGCGTGCACAGCTCGTCGCGGGTGCCGTTGAAGCACAGCACGGGCTGGCGGATGGCGGGCAGGTGCGCGTCACGCAGCTTTTCCGGCTGCCCCGCGGGATGGAGCGGATACGCCAGCAGCAGCAGCCCGTCGCACTCGAATCCGTCCGCGGCCAGCATGGAGGCCGCGCGCCCGCCCATGGACCGCCCGCCGATGATCAGCACCTCCGGCCGCAGCTCCTCGCGCGCGCGGGCCACCACGGCGGAGACGGTGTCCTGCAGCAGCGGCATGGCATCCGGCCGGCCGCTGCCGCGCTCCTTGTACAGGAAGTTGAAGCGCACCAGGGAGATGCCGCGCGCCAGGAGCGCGTCGCGCACACCCAGCATCGACTTGTCGTCGCGGTTGCCGCCGGCGCCGTGCGCGCAGACGTACACCACGCGCGAGGGATCGGATTCCGCCGCGTCGAACACGGCCATCGTCCCCGCCGCGCCGACGGGCACCTGCCAGGTGATGGGTTCCGCACTGGCCATCATTGCTCCGCGGGGTGTGGAGTGGGGCGCGCCGCCGGACGGGGCAGGGGGCGCCACGGATCGTCCGGGTTGAAGTGCTCGTACACGGCGCGGGTGACGGCGCGGATGAGCCGGTGGCCCTCGTTGTCCGCCACGTAGCTGGTATCCGCCTGGTTCTTGGTGATGACGGCAAGCACGAAATCGCCCGCGGGCGCGTTCACCAGCAGCACCTCGGAGCGCGAGCGGTCCACGAAGCCCTGCTTGGACGCGGCCTGCACGGCGGGCGGGAGCACGGACAGGCCGTAATCGTCCCAGTAGCTCTTGGTCAGCAGCCGGTACATTGCCTCGGACGCGCGGGGGCTCACGGCGCGGCCCTCGCGGATCATCACCAGCGCCTCCGCCATCTCGCGCGGCGTGGTCTGTCCCCAGCCGTAGGCGGAGCGCGCCGCCTCGCGCCCCGGCGTGCGCGAGTTCACGCGCGTGTGCCGGAATCCGTGCGCCGCCATCCACTCGTTCACCGTGGCGCCGCCGCCCACGAGCGCCTGGATCCACAGGCTGGCCACGTTGTCGCTCACGGTGAGCATGAGGAACGCCAGCTCCCGCAACGGCAGCGTGTCGCCGGCGACCATGTATCCCGCCACGTCCGTGCTCTCCACGTAGCGGTAGTTGAGGGTGTCGGGATACGGCACCCGCGCCTCCAGGTCCAGCCGCCCCTGCTCCACCTGGTCGTACAGCGTGAGCAGGATGGGCACCTTCACCAGGCTGGCCGTGGGGAAGATGGAGTCGGCGCCGATCTCCACCGTGGCGCCCGTGGGCAGGTGCCGCACGTAGATGCCCACGTCCCCGCCGAACCCCTGCGCCAGCGCGCCGATGCGCGCCGCGAGCGCCGTGTCCGTCCACGGCTGCGGCCGCGCCTCCTGCGCCCGCAGCGGGACGGCGATGATCATCAGCAGGACGAGCGATACGATGCGGTTCATGGGCCGTGCACGCCGGTGGATGGGGATCATGCCTCGTCGTCCTTGTCGCCGAAGAGCGCCGCCTGCGCCTCGTCCTCCAGCGCCGGACCGATGACGCGCGGGCCACCGGGCGTGGCGTCCAGCATCGCCCGCCCGCCCACGCCGGGGACGACGACGCCCACGGGGAGAGCGAGCTGCGGGCCCAGGCGCTCGGCGCTCATCCCGTAGACGATGCGCCCCACGCCGCCCAGGACCAGGGCCGCCGCGCACATGCCGCACGGCTCGGCGGCCGTGTACACGGTCATCCGCGCCAGCGCCTCGCGGCCGAACCGCTCCGAGGCCCGGCGCAGCAAGACGACCTCCGCGTGGGCCGTGGGATCGCCGCTCCGCTGCACCTCGTTCTCCGCCGTGAGCAGCACGTCACCCTCCGGGCCGGCGAGCCGCGCGGCGAACGGCAGCTGCCCCGCCCGTGCGAGCGCCCCCGCCGCGCGAAACGCCGCCCGCAGATGGACTTCGTCCCCGGCGTTCAGCCCGTCCGATGCCGTCATCCGCATGCGCCGGTGATTGGATGCGTCACGTGGAGTACGCCCTGTACGCCCTGCCGTTGGTGTCGGCGCAGGCCGACGGGGTGAGGTCGTAGCCGCTTTCCATCGCTCCCCAGCCTTTCCCGCGCGCCTTTCTCCGCCGCCCGTCCCGTGATCAGGACGGCTTCGTCCGCCGGTAGCGCATCGTCATGAAGCCGTGCCATCCACCGTCCGCCTGCTGGTAGTGCGACGTCAGCACGCGTTCGTCATCGCTGATGATCTCGATGGTGTCGCGGTAGCGGGCCGTCTTGCCCTCTTCGGTAAAGCTGGGGCCGTCGCTGTACAGCGCCAGCCGCGTGTCGCCGTGCTCCATCTCGCCGTTGTACAGCCACAGGAACGTCATCATGGACCCGACGTAGGTGCCCGTGAACCGCTTTTTCTCCGGGTCGTAGCCCAGCGTCATGATCGTGTTCGATGTGCCATCCTCGCTGTGCCCCTCGCACACCACCCACACGCCCCCAAGCGAGCGGACGCTCTCCGTGCCCGCGTCGCGGACGAGGGGCTCGCCGGGTCCGCTTTCCATGTCGGCCTCGTAGCTCCACTCGCCGACCAGCCGCTGCAGCCAGCGGTGCTCCGCCTGCGCTTCCGCCATGGGATCGCTCCTTGGCTAAACATGAACGGCGATTCACAAATAGCATGACATACGTCCGGATGCGCTTCATCCGGAAGATGCTGCGCCCACCGGCCGCCGCACAACCCGGAGTCCTGCTGGCCCGATGGGGAGGGCACAGTGATCCGTCCCATTCTTTTCTCCGCGACCTCCTCGTCCGGGTTTCGAGATCAGAAGGTCTCGCCCGTTTCGAGCAGGGTCTTGAGGTTGGCCAGGATCTCGGGCCAGCCGCCGGTCTCCTTCTTTCGCCCGCTGAGCGCCTGCAGCATCTCGGTGTCGCCCTCGAAGCCGTCATGGATCACGGTCAGCTTCACCGTGGCGCCGTTCGGCTCGATCTGGAAGATGACCTTGCCGCGTTTCTCCTTTACCAGCTGCGCGAAGTACTCCTCGCTCCAGCCGAAGAAGCCCGCGTGCTCCGGCTGGTAGTTGTGCCAGGTATACGACAGGCGCCGGGGTGGATCGGCCTCCAGCACCACCTGGTCGATGTCGCGCGGCTCGGCGCCGGGCGCATCCTGCCACAGCACGGGCGATCCCACCTTCCAGTCCGAGACGAGGCCCGCGCCCCAGTAGCGGTGCGTGAACGCCGGGTCCGTGAGCGCCTGCCACAGCTGCTCCGGCGTGGTGCGGATGTACGTCACGTACACGAATTCCGTCTGGCTCATTGCTCCCTCCTCCAGGGCGTGCTTGAGGTCCACGAGCGCCCGGGCGCGCTCGCGGCTGTACCGGTCCATCCACCGATCGGCGATGTCGTTGATGGGCGCCGCGTTCAGAAAGTGCAGCTTTTCGCGTCCGCGGCGTTCCGTGGCCACCAGGCCGGCGCCCTCCAGCACGGCCAGGTGCTTGGTCACGGACTGCCGCGCCATCTCCAGCCCCGCGCACAGCTCGCGCAGCGTCTGGCCGTTGCGCCGGTGCAGGCTGTCCAGCAGCTGCCGCCGCGACGGGTCCGCGAGTGCCTTGAAGATCTCGTCCATCAGCGCCGATCAGGTTACGCAGCCACCCGGCTGCCTTATTGCACAATACGCAGCCGAACGGCTGCATGTCAAGCGCGACGTTCCTTCGCGTGCGGAATGCGGAAGGCGTGGCGGCAGTATCCATCATTCCTTGTGCGCCACTGGAAACACAGAACGCCGCCTCCAGGGGGAGACGGCGTTCCGGCGAGCGAGGCGAGGCGATCGCCCCGCTGCTAGCACCTCGCGGTAGCCGGCATGCGGATGCAGTACAGGCAGGGGTCGGTGTACGGATCCACGGTGGCATAGCCGGCCACAGTCCCCTTTTCCTGCTTGCTGGAAGCGACCTCGAACTGCTCTACAGCGAGTTCTTCCACGTTCAGCTTGAGCTTCTTCACTTGTTCTCCCGGAGGGTTGGCGGCTTGTTCCGGGAGAAACCGATCCCGCCCGGAGGATGAGGGGTATCGACCCAAGCTACACCACCTCTTTCCGCCACACAATCCCGGGCGGAGATGTCCCCTCGTTGGATCCCGCAGTCCCGCAGCCGCCGCTCCAGGAACCGCCGCTCCGCCACGGGCCGCCGGCACTCGCCCGGTGCACGATCCCTGGCGCCGACCGAAAGGATCTACCGTCCCGTGCATGACGGCCGCCCCCGTGCACCGCGCCTGCCCTCGCACGAACGCGGGACGCGGCTCCGTGCACGAAGGCAGCCGTCGCGAGCATGCGGAGTAGATCCTTCAGTCGCGCGCAAAGGGTTGTGCGCGTTCAAGTTCCGGCGTGCGCTCCCTCAGGAAGTCAAACGCGGGGCGCGGGCGGCGCATCCGCGCGGGCGGGGGGCGCCTCCGTGCGTCCGCACGCCGCCGCGAGCGGGACGACGAGGAGGCAGAGCGCGGAGGGAAGGAATCGAAGGGCGAGAGATCTGCACGAAGGACGGCGTGCCGCGGCCGGGGAGGGGGCGAACGGCGCGGCAGCGAGATCACGCGTCCGCGATGCGCTGAGTTCGGCCGGCGGCGAGCCGGGCGGCCTTGAGGGTGAGGTAGTCGCGCTCCGGGATGCTGGCCGTCCGCTCCGCCGCCGCG
>DATING010001382.1:0-3126 GCA_035474555.1 Longimicrobium sp.
CGCTCTGGCCATTCAACGCCGACAGTCTCCGAGCCCTCACCGTTCACATCACCGAAGGCGAGATCGACGGCGAGACGCTCCGGCAGCTCGGGGAGACGGCCGCGGGGATGTACAGCGCGGGCGTGTGGCTCGACCACTGGACCGCGGAACTCGCCGGCGCCGCGGAGATCGTGGATTGGCACGACTGCCGGGACGAGAAGCATGCGGGCGATCTCGGCGCCGCGGCGCTGCGGGGGCGGCTCGTGGGGGCATTCGGCGAGGCGTGGGTCGCCCAGCGCTGGCGGCGGATGATCACCGATGCGGATCCGAACGCGCTGCACCAGCAGGGGCGGCTCGCCGCCATCCTGCGCGAGACGCCATGGCGCCGGGGAGGGCTAGCAGACGTACACGTGGCATGAGCTCCGGCTACTCCGGGACTTGGGCCCGCCGTGCCGCCGTGCCGCCGTACCGGGTGCCGGGGTGCCGGTCCACTCTCGCCCTGCATCGTCCTGGATGAGGCGCACTTCTCCCCTCTCCCCCTTACGCTACGCACAACCTGTGCAGCGCGCACGAGCGATCACTGCAACTCGAACGCTGCGTCCGGACGCCGTAAAGTTCGCCGGAATGCCCGCTGAAGCGGGTCGCCTGCCGTCGTCGGCTGCTCATCTGAGAGATAGGCAGCCAGGCAGCGGGCCGTGCGCGCTTTCAGCCATCGCGGAAGGCGCCTGCGCCATTTGCGGATGGTCTCCGGCAGAACTCCGGCCACCTCCGCTGCCGATTCAGGGGAGAGAACTTGAGTCGCCAGCAGGAACGCCGCAACCAGTTCTCCCGCTGAGCCCGGGGCCGCATCCAGATGCGGCAGGCTCGCGACCGCCGGCAGCGGGATGCTGGACCCGCGGGCAATCTCTGGCGTCTTCACCATCCGAATCCGCCGCGCAGCGCTGCACCCGCCTGCTGGACGGCGGTGCGTGCGTCGGCAACGACGGCTCCCATGCCGAAGAACTCGTGGGCAACACCTTCGTGCGCGTGCACCTGGACTGGCACGCCGGCCTGCCGCAGCCGGGCACCCAACTCCTCGCCGTCTGAGCGGAGCGGGTCGATCTCGGCCAGGATGATGGTGGTCGGCGGCATGCGGCTCAGGTCCGCGCGGACGAGCGCGATGCGCGGATCACGGGCATCCTCCGGCCGGCGCAGGTAGTTGCGGAAGAACCACTGCATCATCGGCCGGTTGAGCGGCTTGGCCATGGCGTTCTCCACGTACGACGGGGACTCCGTGTCGCCGTCGGCAATGGGATACACGGCGAGCACGTGCACGGGCATGCGCACGTTGCGGTCGCGCGCCATCATCGCGGTCGCCACGGCCAGCCCGCCGCCGGCGCTCTCGCCCGCCACCGCCACGCGCATCGGGTCTCCACCGATCGAGGCCGCGTTCTGAAGCACCCACTGGTATGCGGCAAAGGCGTCGTCGTGGGCCGCGGGGAACGGGTTTTCCGGCCCCTTGCGATACTCGATCGAGACCACGATCGCATTGGCCGCATTGGTGAGCGCCCGCGCGGAAGAGTCGTAGGTGTCGATGGTGGCGATGACCCAGCCGCCGCCGTGCGAGTAGACGATCACCGGGAAGGGGCCCGTGCCCGCGGGCGTGTAGATGCGCACCGGGATGGCGCCCCCTGGGCCGGGGATGGTGCGGTCCTGCACGTTGCCCACCGGCTCCGGCGCCGTGCTGCGCCCCATCCGCTCCAGCAGCGCGCGCACGGCGTCCGCGGGCGTGGGCTGCATCCGCGCCTCCTGCGGCGTGAGCGTCTCGATGGGCTTGGGGCCGAGCGCCATGTGCTGCTCCAGCACGGCCCGCATGTCCTCGTCGGCACGGGCCAGCGTGGCGGCGGCGCCCGGATCGATGGGAGCGGAGCCGGGCTGCATGGTGCCCCCCGCAGGGGCACACGTGGCAAAAGCCGCAGCGGCACAGAATACTGCAACCAGGCGTCGTGATTGGTGCGCCATCAATCTCCTCCTGCCATGCCTGCCGCGACGCGAGTTTCGCCGGCGGTTGCCGGACGCGCGGCCGCGGAGCACCCACCCGCGTTATCGCTGTGGACACCGGAGGAGGAGGCGGGCAAATCGTGTTCCTAACCTTTGGCGAACATTGTAGCGGATTTGGATAAAATCAGAGAACCGCTACGAGATCTGCAAATGATTGCTCAGCTAACCACGTGCTCACTCGCCACTGGCGGCGGAGCACGGACACCGGCAGAGGGGCATCCGCCGATCCCAAGGCTCACCCGCCCCCGGCCATCCCCCTCTTTCGCTCCGCCTCAGATTCCAGGACCAGTTGCTGGGCGGCCCGTCGCGCCGCCCGGGCCCTCTCGACCTCATCCCACAGCTTCTCTCGCAAGCGTTCGACTTCCTTTGCCAGCAGCTGGAGCCGGAGCGGGACCTCGTCAACCGGATAGACCAACGCGCCTCCTGCGCAGGAGGGATGGCAACGTCGCGGGATTCAGCGGCATTACAGAACCGCTACAGGAACTAGATTCAGTTCGTGCTCGAGAAGATCCCTCACTTTGGTGCAGCCCTCCCAGCGCCCCGTCCGACATCGACGATCACCTCGCACAGGGTCCGGGCCGAGGCGGGGGAGATGTACGGAGGGGGTGAGGGAATCAGGTGGTACTCCGGAAGGCCCAGCCGCCGGCGAGCCGCGCGCGTGACCAGCACTTCCTCGCTTTCCAGCTCCAGGTGTTCGGGGCCGTCGAGCTCGTCCACCAGGACGAACCGGACTTGCCCGCGGTGCGGCGTCACCTCGAGATAAGCGTTGGCCCGGGCACTGTATCGGGGGTCCGCGATCACCGCCGTCACCTCCCGGCCTTTCAGCCGCCGGTTCAACTCGGCTGCGTACTCCGGGTTCGTGCTGAGCACGATGCACGGCTTGCCTGCGCGTTTGGCCGCAGCCCGGCCGGCTGCCTCGTGGAAGACAGTCGTCACCACGAAGTCGGCCGCGGCCAGCGCCGGAGCGGAGATCGACGGGGAATCGCCGGCCGGACTGACCAGCATCTGCTGGACGTCCAGGGAGAAGTCATCTTTCAGTTCCGCCGTGATGGCGACCATGTGGTCCTCGTTGGACTCGATGCAGATGCAGCGCACCCGCGACCCCAT
>DATING010001383.1:0-6470 GCA_035474555.1 Longimicrobium sp.
GCGGGGTTACGCTGTTGAAGCCCTGTTCGTGCCGCGCCTCGGCGCGAGACAGGGCTTACCGCTGTCCCAGCGGCGGCTTTAGCCGCTCAGGCTCGATGCCGGATCAGGTGGGTGTGCCACGATCCGTCCAGAGCGAATGAATTCGCCGCAACAACGACACGAAGTCCGCCTGCGCGGACTCCCGTGCACGGGCCGTCCCGGTGCACCGAAGCGGGGTTACGCTGTTGAAGCCCTGTTCGTGCCGCGCCTCGGCGCGAGACAGGGCTTACCGCTGTCCCAGCGGCGGCTTTAGCCGCTCAGGACGGATCCCGGCGGACGTCGACGCATCCGCATCTCCCGAATCCGCATCCCCCGCCGCCGTCGCTCAAGCCGATCCAGCCTCCCCGGCCGATCCCAATCCCGTCTCCCCCGCCCCCTCCGCCCGCAGCGCCTGCACGTAGCTCCAGAGCGCGTCCCGCAGCGCGGCGGCATCCTCCAGGGGGAGCGGCAGCCCGCAGCGCAGCGTCTCGGGAATGGCCGTCGCGCGGGCCCGCAGCGCCGTCCCCGCGGGCGTCAGCCCCACGAGCACGCGGCGCTCGTCGCGGGCGTCGCGCGTGCGGGTGACCAGGCCACCCGCCTCCAGCCGCTTGAGCAGCGGCGTGAGCGTTCCGGAATCCAGCCCCAGCGCCTCGCCCAGCTCGCCCACGGACCGCGGCGCCTGCTCCCACAGCGCCAGCATGGCCAGGTACTGCGGGTACGTGAGCCCCAGCGGCTCCAGCAGCGGCCGGTACAGGCGCGTGGTCAGGTTGGTGGCGGAGTACAGCGCGAAGCAGAGCTGGCGCTCCAGCCGCAGGCCGTCGCCCGCCGGGGCGCAGCCTGCTTCCGCCGCCGGGCGCCCGCCCGCTTCGCGCGTCATCGCCCGCTCGCTCAGGCCGTGGCCTGGACGGAGTGCGCCACGTCCACGTTGCCGCGGATGGCGTTGGAGTACGGGCACACCTGGTCCGCCTGGTGCACCAGCGCCTCGGCGGCCGCCTGGTCCAGCCCCTGGATCTCGGAGCGCAGCGCCACCGCCAGGCGAAACGCGCCCGTCTCCGTGGGCAGGATGTCCACCGTGGCCGTCACCGCCGCGTCGCGCAGCGGCAGCTTGCCGCGCCCGGCCAGGAAGCGGATGGAGCTCTCGAAGCACGCCGCGTAGCCGGCCGCGAACAGCTGCTCCGGGTTGGTGGCGCCGCCGGGCCCGCCGAGTTCCTTGGGCATGGCCAGGTTCACCTTCAGCAGGCCGTCGGTGGTCTCGACGTGGCCGGCGCGGCCGCCTTCGGCACGCGCGGTGGTGGAATACAGAACGGGCATCCGGTGCATCCTTTCGAGGAATCGGATCAGGGTGGTTCCCATAAGGATAGCATCCAATTAGATTGTACGCAATGCAATTGACTGCGACGGATCACACTCGAGCGAAAACGACTCCGATGGCCGACATCATCCCCTTTTCCGTGCTGGACCTGGCGCCCGTGGTACAGGGCGGCGACGCGGCGCAGGCCCTGCGCAACTCGCTGGACCTGGCGCGCCACGCGGAGCGCTGGGGCTACCGGCGCTACTGGCTGGCGGAGCACCACGGGATGGCCGGCGTGGCGAGCGCGGCCACCTCCGTGGTCATCGGGCACATCGCGGGGGGCACGTCCACCATCCGCGTGGGGGCAGGGGGCATCATGCTCCCCAACCACCCGCCGCTGGTGATCGCGGAGCAGTTCGGCACGCTGGAGTCGCTGTATCCCGGGCGCATCGACCTGGGGCTGGGACGCGCGCCGGGCTCCGACGCGGCCAC
Organism: Longimicrobium sp.; assembly: GCA_035474555.1. Classification (GTDB taxonomy): domain Bacteria; phylum Gemmatimonadota; class Gemmatimonadetes; order Longimicrobiales; family Longimicrobiaceae; genus Longimicrobium. Next base: position 1,802 of record DATING010001383.1, read on the forward strand.
CATGACGGCCCTGCGCCGCACGCCAGGCGCGGACGCGTTTCCGCAGGACGTGCTGGAGCTGATGGACTACTTTGGCGACGAGCCCGCCGGCCGCGTGCGCGCCGTCCCCGGCCAGGGGCTCAAGGTGCCCGTGTGGATCCTGGGATCCAGCCTGTACGGCGCGCAGCTCGCCGCCCAGCTGGGGCTGCCGTACGCATTCGCCAGCCACTTCGCGCCGGGGGCCATGATGCAGGCGATCGAGGTGTACCGCGAGCGCTTCGAGCCCTCCGAGCAGCTGGCGGAGCCGTACGTGATGCTGGGGTTCAACGTCTTCGCGGCGGATACGGACGAGGAGGGGCAGCTGCTGATGACGTCGGTGCAGCAGGCGTTCACGGCCCTGCGCACCGGCCGCCCGGGCCTCCTGAAGCCGCCCGTGAAGGATTTCGCGCAGCAGCTGGATCCCCTGTCGCGGACGATGCTGGCCGATGCCCTCGCCTGCTCCGCCGCGGGATCGCCGGAGACGGTGCGCCAGGGGCTCCAGTCGTTCATCGACCGCACGGGCGCCGACGAGCTGATGATCACGGCGCAGATCTACGACCACGCCGCGCGCGTCCGCAGCTACGAGATCACGGCCGAGGTCCGCGACTCTCTGGTCCCCGCCCGCTCCGGCGCCGTGGCGGCCTGATTCCGCGCGCCGCGCTGGACGGAACCGGCCGTCCGGTTGCCCCTGGCCGGTTCGTCCGTGCACGAGGGGTATGAAGGAATCGCGCCGAGGACGTGAAGGACGCGGAGGAAACTGATGAGGACGCGGAGGGGGAACCACATTCCGCCTCCGCGTCCTTGCTTTTACGCGCGAGGGACGGCCCCCGGACCGGGAGCCGTCCCTCGTGTCGTTTCGTCGTGCCCGTTCCCGGCGCCTTCACGGGAGCGGCTTCTTCCAAAGTGGAAGGGCCTCCCGCGCGAAGGGCTGCCGGAGTGGTCGGCGGATCCGCCGCTATTCCGCCGCGCCCACGAGGCTCTCCACGCGCACCTTGTCGGCCGGCGGGGGCGCTGAAAAGGCGGCCATCACGGCGGCGTAGGTGTCGTAGCTCGCCACCGCGGGGTCGCCCTCCTGGTAGGGCGGCTGCGGGTGGTACTGCGCCATCAGCTGCACGCGCTTGCCCACCGCCTCGTCGCCCGCGATCAGCGAGGCCAGCGCCAGCGCCGAGTCGAGCCCCGACGAGATGCCGCCGCCGGTGAGCCGGTTGCCGTCCACCACGTAGCGCGGAAAGCCGTTCACCACCTTCACCTTCGGGAAGCCTTCCTGGAGCGCGGGGACGGCGCTCCAGTAGGTGGTGGCGCGGTAGCCGTCCAGGAGCCCGGTGGCGGCCAGGAAAAAGGCGCCGGTGCAGACGGAGGCCACCCACTCGGCGCCGGCGGCCTGCTCGCGGACGAAGCGGAGGTAGCCGGGGTCGGTGGCGATCACCTGCTGCACCACCTGCGGCCAGCCGCCGGGGACGAACAGGACGTCCAGCTTGGGGCAGTCCTCGAAGCTGACGTCGGCGCTCACGCGGATGCCGTTGGCCGACATCACGGACGTCTCGGCGGCCACCAGCAGCACCTTCACGGTGTTGCCCGGCCACGCGTGGTTCATGAACGAAAACATCTCGTGCGGCCCCGACATGTCCAGCAGGTCGAAGCCCTGAAAAAGCGGGATGCCGATGGTGATGGTCTTGCCCATGAGGGCGAACTCCTGTGGGTTAGGGAACGGAAGGACGGGGGAGGTACGGCGGGAATCGCCGGCGAAGATGCCATGAACGTGAGTTCCCGGCGGCACGTCGTCAACGGTTTCGGCGCACACGCATCCAGCACGCCCCGGCATCGCGAGGCGCCTCCCTTGGCATGACAGGTTCGCGCCAGGGCTGCGCCCAAAGCGACGGAGAGCCGCTTTTCTCCGTTCCCCTCAGCGCTCCCGGAGCTGGACGCGCGTGATCTCCTCGATGGCGCGCATCACCGCCTGGAATCCCTCCACGTCGCGCGCGCTCACCCGGGAGCGGATGTCCGCCTCCAGCGTCTCCAGCACCCGCGTCGACTCCTCCGCCCTGGCACGGCCCTCGTCCGTGATGTGGATGAGGAACGAGCGGCGGTCCGCCGGGTTCAGCTCGCGGCGGATGAGCCCGGCGCGCTCCATCCGGTCCAGCATGCTGGTGAAGGTGGACTGCTTGATGCCGAACACCCGCACCAGCTCGCCCACGGCCGCCGGCGCGTAGCTGCGCAGGTACGTGATCAGGTGCCCCTCCGTGGGGCCCAGCGACCGCTCTCCCCGGAGGTTCTCCAGGTACACGCTGAGCTGCCGCGACGCCTTGTGCAGCGGAGACAGGAATTGGAGGGCCATGGGTCGGTGCGGACACCATCCCGCACGAGGAGTCCCCAATGACCACCGCCGCACCGGCCGCCGCCAGCCAGCTCGAGGGGTTCCGCCACATCTTTCGCCTGACGGACCTCACGCTCCACGCCAACCTGGAGGGCATCACGCAGGCGGAGAGCCTGGCGCATCCCGACCCCGCGGGCAACTGCCTCAACTGGGTGGTGGGCCACATGACGTGCATCCAGAACAAGGTGCTGCGGCTGGTGGGCCAGGAGCCGGTGGTGGACGCGGCGTCGCTGGACCGCTACGACCGCGGCTCCGCGCCCATGACGGACCCCGCCGAGGCGAGGGACGTGCACGAGCTGCTGGGGATCTGGGACCAGGCCGCCGCCCGCTGGGACGCTGGCCTCGCCGCGCTCCCCGCGGACGCGCTGGGGCAGCCCGCCCCGTTCAGCCCCAGCGGCGACCCCGACGAGACGGTGGGCTCGCTGCTGGCCACGCTGCTCTTTCACCAGGGCTACCACGCGGGGCAGACGGGCGTGCTGCGCCGCGTCGCCGGCCACGAGGGCGCCATCAAGTAGTCCGCGTGCTAGTGGCTTCCGGCGGCGGGTTCACCCGCTCAGGACGGGAGCTGGCGACCGCGATGGAAGTTCTCCCCTTCCCCCATGCCGTTTATGGGGGAAGGGGTCGGGGGATGGGGGCGCTCCGCCCGCGACGACACTCCGTCCCATCTCGCGGCTCCCGCACTAACGCACTAACGCACCAACGCACTTCCGCCCGCGCCCGCGCTACACCTCCGCCCGCATGGCGACGGTCGGCTCCACGCGCAGCGCCCGCCGCGTGGGGACGATGCAGGCCAGCATGCACACGGCCGTCATCAGCGTGACGCACGTCAGCAGCAACCCGGCCTCGCGCAGCGACTGGATGCCCCCCGCCACGGCGAACAGCAGGGCCGCGCCCAGGGCGATCCCCATCCCCACCTGGAGGAACGCCCGCGAAAAGATCCCCCACACGATGCGCCGCCGGTCCGCCCCCAGCGCCACGCGAATGCCGATCTCCCGCGTGCGCCGCGCCACGGTGAACGACATCAGCGAGTAGATGCCCGTGGTGGAAAGCAGCAGGACGATGCACGCCGCCAGCGCCGCGACCCCGATCCAGAAGGAGTAGGTCAGGAACAGGTCCCGCTGCGCGTGGTCCAGGGGCTCCACCTCGTACAGCCGCAGGGCCGGGTCCACCACCGCGGCCAGGGAACGCAGCCGCGGCACGAACGCCTCCGCGTCGCCGCGCATGTGGACGGCCACGTAGTGCGGCCCCGCTCCGCCCCCCTCTCCGTTGTACACCGCGCCGCCGGGCACCGCCGCGTGGTAGATCCCCGCCGCGTGGGGCAGGTCCGGGTCGATGGTCATCCCCACCTGCCGCACCACGCCCACGATCTCGTGCCACGCGCCGGGCACGTCCTCCTCGGAATCGCGGTCCGGGTCCGGGTAGCGCACCCGCCGGCCGATGGCGTTCCCTCCCCGCAGCACCTCCTGGACGAACGCCTCGTTCACCACCACGGGCCCGCCCTCCACGGCCGCGTCCGCCGCGTAGAGCGGGCGCCCCGCCAGCACCGGCACCCCGAACGCGTCGAAGAACCCGGGGTCCACGGCCGCCGTCTGCACGCGGTGCGGGAGTCCGGACCGGGCGGGCGCCGCGCCGCCCTCCACCTCCACGTCCAGCCGGGGGTGGAATACGCCCGGCAGCGAGCTTCCGAACGTGACCCCAGCCACCCCCGGCTCCGCCTCCAGCCGCCGCTCCAGCGCCTCGTACGACGCGCGGAACCGGGCCTGGTGCGCGGCGGGGGTGGTGTCCGCCGGGGCGCCCGGGGGCGGCTCGCGGTCCATCTCCACCCGCGCGGCCAGGTAGCGCTCCGCCGGGAACCCCACCTCCGCGTCGCGGATCTGCCGCGTGTCCAGTCCCGCCACCACGACGATGGGCACGAACGCCACCGTCAGCGCCACCTGCACCACGATGATCCCCGTCCACAGCCGCCCGAAGCGCGTTGCGCCGCCCCCCGCGCCCGCCGCGGCGTGCCGCAGCCCCGCCGGCATCCCCCGCCCCGTCACCTTGAGCGCCGGCACCGCGCCCGTCACGAACGCGCCGATGACGGTCAGCAGGGCCGCATAGACGATCGTCCGCCCCGAGATCCGCGCGCCGATCCAGAACGGCAGCTCCCCCGTCACCGTCTCGAACACGCCCAGCCCCCAGCGCAGCCCGGCGCCCGCGGCCGCCAGCCCCAGCAGGGCCGCCACGCCGCCCAGCACCAGCGCCTCGGCGAACAGCTGCATGGCGATGCGGCCGCGG
>DATING010001384.1:0-2303 GCA_035474555.1 Longimicrobium sp.
AGACGCACACGCGCCGGCCGCGGCGGGCGCATGGTCAACGAGTGGGGGCGCCACGTCCGCTGGGTACGCCAGCAGGCGACGCTCGCCGAGCTGGTCCACGCTCCCAGCAGCGGCGTCTGGTCGCTGACCGATCGGGGCGAGAAGCTCCTGCAGAACGCGGTTCGGGGAGTCGTCGTCCAGGTGTTCGTGACCGAGCGCGGGGTGATGCTGTGGGGAGACGCGCACGACGCCGCGGCGGTGATCGAGGACGGTAGCCTCGACCTCTTCATGAGCAGCCTGCCGTACCCGGACCAGGGTAAGCCGTACGAGAGCCAGCACCCCGAGCGGGCGCACGTCGACTGGGTGATGGGACTTGCCGAGCGGATTCGCCCGAAGCTGCACGAGGACGGCTCGATGGTGCTCAACCTGGGGTCGCCCTTCGAGCGCGGCCGGCCGGCGGAGTCCACGTGGATCCAGCGCCTCACCCTGCGGATGGTGGACGAGCTCGATTTCGTGCTCTGCCAGACGCTCTACTGGCACAATCCGGCGAAGTTGCCCTCGCCCGCGGAATGGGTCTGCATCCGGCGCGAACGGCTCGTTCCCGACGTCGAGCCCGTGCTCTGGTTCGCCAGGCACGCCCACCCGTTCGCGGACAGCTCCGGCGTCCTGCGCCCGTACGGTGGGGCGATGAAGCGCCGGATCGCGGCCGGCGGCGAGACGGGCGCACGGCGGCCGAGCGGCCACGCGCTCGCTCCGGGGGCTTTCGCGGCCGACAACGGCGGCGCCATCCCCGGCACGCTGCTCTCGGCCGCGAACACCGACAGCAACTCGTACTACTTCCGGCGGTGCCGTGAGAGCGGCCTCCCCGCGCATCCCGCGCGCTTCCCGCGGGAGCTCCCGGAGCGCGTCGTCGGACTCCTCACCCCGCCGGGAGGGCTCGTCGCCGACCTGCTGTCGGGTTCCGGCGAAACTGCCGCCGCCGCGGAACGCCTCGGCCGCCGCTGGGTCGCCTGCGACCTCTCCCTGACGTACCTGCGAGGCTCCGTCTTCCACTTCGAGCGAGGGCCCCACTTCCGCTCCCACCTTCCGCACTTTCTGCGGGCGCCGGCTCCCGAGCAGCCGGACCTCTTCGCGCTTTCGCACGGAGGGCGTGATTGAGCACTGACGGTGCTGCCGCCGCCCCGCCCGGCCCGGCGGTCTGCATCCCCATCGACCTCGCCGTGCTGCGCCGCCTCGACGCCAGCATCACGTGGCTGGTCGCCGCCGCGCGGCCGCAGTGCGGGGTCGGAGCCCGCGTCATACACCATCGCCGACGCGGAGACCGGGCACGCCGAACTGGAGGAGATTTCTGCGGACCGGGCGCCGGCGCGGAACGGGCCGCGTAGACGGCGCCGCCCCTCGGTCCGGGGTACCATCCGGCGAGGGAATCCGCCCGCGACCGCACGTCGCTTCGACCCTGCGGGCAAGGCCACAACCCATCCCGAACGGAGGGCTTTCGGGTGTCACTGCCGTGGAGAGCAGTAAACGGGAAGGACGCGCAGGCCGTCGCGCAGCTGATCGGCCTGGCGAAGCGCGAGAAGTCCGAGCGCCGGAAGTGGGGATGCCCGTTCTGCGGGTCTTCGGACGCGCTTCACGCGTATCCGGGAGAGGGGGCGGGGTTCGGATGCTGGGCCGCGTGCGGCGCCGACCAGCCCCGCCTCTGCCGCGGATACTCGATCATCGACGTCGCGGCCGAGCACTGGGGCATGCGCGCCGCCGACACCTGCCGCCGCCTGGCGGGAGAGCTCGGCATCGTCTACGACGATGCGCACCCGCCCCGAAACCGCCCGACCCTCGTCGTCCCCGTCATACCCCCGCGCCTCGTCCTGCCCTCGAAGCAGGAGGCGAACCTGGCCGCGGTCCGGCAGATACCCGGAGCCCGCTTGCCCCCGGCGCTCTACGCGGACCTGGTCGCCCGCCTACAGCTTACGTTCCGAGGGGCGAGGTACCTGACCGGGCGGGGGCTGGACGCGATAGCCGCACGGAGCTACGGCTTCCGGTCCATCGACGGGCCCAGCGAGTGGAACGCGGTGGGGCGGTATCTGCAGCGCACGTACATCCGCGAAGAGCTCGCGGCCGCGGGATTCCCGCTGGACGGCGAAACCGCGGAGGAACGCGTGACACTGCCGTTCAACGGCCGTCTTCCGGCGCTGCTGATCCCCTTCTTCCGGCGTGGGAAGCTGATCGGGATCCGGTTCCGCAACATTCTTCCCGACAACCCGCAGTACAAGCACAACCGCTACCGCAACCTGGTAGCCGCCAAGCCGCTCTGGCCATTCAACGCC
>DATING010001385.1:0-1931 GCA_035474555.1 Longimicrobium sp.
CCGTGCTGATGGCGGGCGGGTGCGCGCCGTTCGTGCAATCCACCGGGCCGGCGCCGGCGGAGTGGAACGCGCAGTCGTCCGCGGCGGAGATCGCCTCGTGGGCGCGGCAGGGGTGCCGGCGCGCGCAGGGGGGCAAGAGCCCGTGCATGGAGCGCACGCTCGTCGGCGTCCTGGGGCAGGCGGGCGTGGCGAAGGGGATGGAGGTGCTGGATACGCTGCTGGTCGTGGACGCCGACGTCCGCTCGAACGGGCACGAGCTGGCGCACGCGCTGGGGATCGCGGCGTACCAGTCGCCGGAGACGATGGCCGCCTCGTTCGTGGCGTGCCCGGCCACGCAGGGGGCGGGCTGCCACCATGGGGTCGTGCAGGGCTATTTCCTGGACCTGCTGGGCCAGGGACGCCTGCCGGGCACGCCGGAGCTGGACGCGCTCTGCGAGCCGCACCGGGCGACGACGTTTCTCTACGGCCAGTGCGGGCACGGCATGGGGCACGGGCTGATGGCCGTGCACGGCAACCACGTGCCGATGTCGCTCGGAGCCTGCGACCTGGCATCGGACGGGTACATCCGCGAGAGCTGCTACAGCGGCATCTTCATGGAGAACATCGTCCTCGTCACGCATCCGCACCACACAACGGAGGGTCACGCGGCCGCGGGCGGATCACACGGCCAGGACGCGTCGGCGGATGGGCACGGCGAGCACGATGCGCACGGCGGGCAGGATGCGGAGGGTGGGCAGGATGCGGAGGGTGCAAACGGCGGGCACGATGCGCACGGCGATGCAGCGGCCGGCGGGCAGGGGATGCGGCACGCGGCGTGGAAGGCGCTGGACCGCGAGGATCCGCTGTACCCGTGCAACGCAGTCGCGACCCGGTACCAGCCGGCGTGCTACGTGATGCAGACGGGGGCCATCCTCTTCTTCAACGGCGGCGACATCGAGGCGACGGCGACGGCCTGCGAGGGCGCGCCGGAGAGCATGATCCCGATCTGCTTCGGCAGCCTGGGGCGCGATGCGATCGCGTTCCAGGACCAGGACCACCGGCGCTCGCTGGCGGTGTGCGAGCGCCTGGGCGATCGCGCGGGCGGCCGCGGCGCGGAGTGGTGCATGGTCGGCGTGGTGCAGAACCTGGTGAACCTCGCCGCCGACCCCGCCGAGGGGATGCGGTTCTGCCGCGAAGTGACCACGGAGGCCCACAAGCGCGAGTGCTACCGCGCCGTCGGCGAGCAGTCGCTGACCCTGGTCGCGGGGGACGAGCAGCGCGCAGCATCCTGCGAGGGCGCGGAGGCCGGGTTCGTCGCCGCCTGCCGCCTCGGCGCGCGTCTTTCCGTCTCCAGCCCGGGCGACGTCGGGGCCGCGGAGCCTCGATAATCCGCCCGTCCCACGGTCAGTCGCGCGGACGGAGTTCTACTACCGTCTCACGCGTAGGTCACGGAGGAAAGGACAAGAACAGCAATCGCATAGGGAGGAATAGAGGCAACGACGGACGGTTGAAAGTTCCTCTGTGACCTCTGTTCCCTCTGTGTGATCCCCATCCGTTGTCGTCCAGCACTCCTCCGTGTCCTCCGTGTGAGGCAGTCTTTGAAGCCCGCGTGCACCGTCGATACGAAACTTCGGCGCGAGATCGTTTTCGGTGGATACAGATCAGTCGAATCCATCGTGCCCGCGGTTGCCCCGGCCGGCGTCCGAGACCAGTTTGCTCCCCGGCGGATGCCTTTCGATCGGCAACGACTCATCCCACCTGAAGCGACGATGACGATTTCTCCGCACCGACGCTCCCTCCGCGCGGCGCTGGCCGCATGCGCCGTGCTGCTCGCGGGTGCCTGCGCGCCCGCAGCTCCCTCCGCCCCGATGGCCCCAACGCCGGCCGCCGAGCCGGAAACGCGGCTGGCACCCAGGACGTGGACCGCGCAGTCGCCCGCCGGCGAGATCGCG
>DATING010001386.1:0-7071 GCA_035474555.1 Longimicrobium sp.
CTCGATGTCGAACACGCACGCGAGGGGCTCGCCGTCCTCCCCGGTGCAGAGGGCGGGGAGCTCGGCGCGGCGGGTGAGGAACGGCAGCCCCGTCACGATGCCGGCCGCCTTGCGGATGGCCCGCACCACCGCCTTGCCATCCATCGATTCGTACGCGAACTCCTGCGCCGCGAGCCATTCCTCCAGCTCGTCGTTGCCGGCCGCGAGCGCCACCAGGTCCGGCACCGGCTCCGCGGCGGAAAGGGCGAACGCCGGGCCGATTCCGCGCGCCAGGGACGTCAGCACGCAACTCACGTAGCCCTCCGTGCCCGACCACTCCTTTCGATAGCCGCCGCAGCCCCCGGCGTCGTCGCCGTCACCGTCGCGGCGGGTGACCTCCAGGAACCGCTCGAACACCGCCCACCCGTGGTCGTACAGCCCGGCGAGCGGGCTGACGCCGTCGTAGAGGGCGTCCAGCTCCGCGTCCATCATGCGCACGCCGGCGAACGTGAGCAGGCAGAACTGCACGCGCTCGGGCTCGGGATAGGGGAACTCCGCCGCGGGCGCCGCGTCGTCCAGGAAATCGGCCGCGCACCGCACGAGGGCGCGGGCCTCGCCGCGCACCACGTCGTCCGCCTCGCCGCCGATCATCCCGGGGCCGCGGGTGCTGTACACGCTGGCGCTGCCGTCGCAGAACGCCGCCACCGTGATCGTTGCATCGTCCGCCCTCCATTCCATCAACACGCCGTACACGTCCGGGTTTTCCGCCGTGGGCACCATCCCCCATTCCGCCGGGGGACGCGTGAGGAACCGTTCGCGCATGTCCCGCGCGAAGCCTGCATAGGCCGGGGGCGTTGTGGAGTCCATGCTGGATCGATGGCTCGGATTGAACGGTGCGTCCCTGCGGCGGCAAGGGCTACCACCCGTGCGCCCGGGACCCATGATGGCGCTGCGTTCGGCCCACCCCGTACGCCGCGCTTGTCCCCGCCCTCGGCAAACCACGATCCGAATCGGCCACCTCAACGCAATTCATTGTGGATGCTGGACTTACGCGCCTTTTTGACGCTCCACGGGTGTCATCCGTTGTCGTGATGTGGGTACGCGCGGTCCCAATGAGTGGCGCGAGTGTCCCGCTGCAACCGCATCAGCCATCCGCAACCCCCGTCTGCGGTGGAGGATGTGGGCGGCGACGGGACCTGTGGAAACGCGAGAGGGCGGGCCACGGCGACCCGCCCCTTTCGTTCGTGGTAAGTGTGGCAGGAGTGACGGAGCGATGCGGACGTTCAGGATCCCCGCGGGGCCGGGAGCGAATGGATTCGCGGCGGGCCGGGAGCGAATAAATTCGCGGCTACAACTTCACACTGTCCGCCTCCGCGGACACCACGGCAGGGTCAGGGTGCGGCGGTTTCGGCGTCCCGCAGCAGCGCGGATGCCTGCGTTCCCACCGCCTCCGCAATCGCGCGCAGGACGCGAACGGTCGGGGACTTCAGCCCGCGTTCCAACTGGCTGATATACGTCGGATGCAGCTTGCAGCGGAACGCCAGCGACTCCTGCGACAACGCCGCACCTCGTCTCCGCTCCGCGATCACGCGTCCGAGCACACCTTCAAATGTATCCATGCACTCCCCCGAAGTAGATCGGAGGAGATTCGCCGGGCTGGTACTTTTGTACTAGAGACTATAGTATTACAAGATCAACGAGAACCTGCTCGCAGGAGGTGCTGATGGTAAACCTGATGGAACGGAAAACGCCGCCCTCTCCGATGCGGTTGTTGGAGATGTTGTCGGACCGATTCGGTGCGTTCGAAGCGGTTGCGTATTCCACGATCAAGCTGGCGCGATTCGCCCCGCAGGATGAGCTATCGATGGATTTGCTCGTGGCCGAAGCCGTCCTTGAGTTTGCCGACGACCTCCGGCAAGCAACGGTAGCTGCGAGTAATTGGGCCAATACCGCGGGAATCAGGGCGTAGCCATGTGGATCAAGGACAGCGGCGCCTCTCACGAACGGGATGCGGATGAGCGCAGGGTGACGAACTGCCTGATCGCAGACGTTGCTGACATCCAGGCCGTCGTCGCCTCTCTTCCGGACCTCGACACACGCTCGCCCGAGGACATCATCGGCTACGACGAAGCCGGACTCCCGCAGTGATCGGATGGAAACGCGAAAAGGCGGGCCACGGCGGCCCGCCCTCTCGTGCATCTCGCGGATCTTCCCCGCCCTATCGCGGGCCCAGCGGCATCTCGGACCAGCGGACACCGGCGCGGAGAACGGGGCCGAGCGGGGGCGACTCGGCGCGAAAGTACCACTCGCGGTCGCTCACGTAGCGCACCAGGCGGATCCATCCCAGCGATGCGCTCCACCGCCGCGACCCCGGCACGGCCACGGGCATCGGCAGCGGCTCGAACACCGGCTGTGGCTGTGGCCGCGGCTCGGGGCGAGGGCCCATCCCCAGCATCTCGGCGATCTTGCGGCGCAGCCACGGACCCGTCTCCGTGCGCGACAGCTCCGGCATGAACGGGAGGTAGGTGATGTCGGGCTTCGTGTGGTTCTGCGTGCCCTTGACCCGGTGCAGTTCCCACGCCTCGCGGTGGTGAAAGCACTGCCGCGGATCGAGCGGATCCAGGTTCCACGCCATGCAGCACTCCGCCGCGAAGCGCAGCCCCGCCATCACCTGCACCGGCTTGAGCGGCGCGGGGCCGGGGTTCATAGCGCTGACGGAGTTCATCATCCCCGCGAAGGAGATGCCCACGCTGAAGCTGTTGAATCCGCCCGTGTGGTGCGCGTAGTTGTCGCCCCACGTGCGCTGCATGTTGAGCGCGACGGGATGCACGCCCTGCACGACGTTTCCATCGTGCTCCACGACGTAGTGGTACGCCTTGCGATCCACCGCGTTGGCGCGCCGGCCGCCCCCGGTCCAGTGCAGGATGATGCGGCGCGGGGCCGCTGGCAGCGCGGCGAGCGAGGGGATCACGGGCATCGGGGGAGACCTTTCGGGTCCGGAGGTGGGCACACGTTCCGTCCCAAGAAGGTCCCGCACCCGGTTCCGCGCAAGAGTTTCGAATTCCGCGGAGTGCCCACGCCGCGTCAGCGCCCGGCCAGCACGCCTCCGGGCTTCTCCCCCGGCGGCTGCACGCCGGCCGAGTCCGCATTCGGCGCGTACGCGGCCGCCAGGCGCGACGGGTGCACCTTGCCGCCCAGGCCGTAGAACTCGCAGAAGCTCATGATGAGCGGCCGCCACCGGTCCGGGTCAAAGTGCGACGGGTGACCGGGGACGAGGATGTCCTCGTCGGCGTGCACGCGGGTGACGCTCACCTCGATCATCGCCAGGTGGCGGTCCGGCCCGCCGACGGGGTGCATCTGCCGCACGACGGCCTCCATCTGCACGGGGCACTCGTGCACGCGCGGCGGGCCCACGAGGTCCGCGGGGACGGCGGTCAGGCCGGCGGCGGCGAACTTCCGCGGCTCGTGGCGGTAGCCCATCGCCTGCTTGTACTCCGGGACGGGGTCGCTGCCGGTGAGCAGCGCCAGCCGGTCCACCGCATCCACCATCTCCGCGGACGGCAGGTTGAGCACGCACTCGCCCGTGCGCCGCAGGTTGTGCGTGGTCTTGGAGCGCGCGCTTAGCCCCAGCACGCACGACGTGCCCAGCCACCACGCGGACGACATCGGCGCCAGGTTGGGCGAGCCGTCCTCGTTGAGCGTGCTCACCAGCACCACCGGCGTCCCGAAGTACAGGATCTTGGGCGTGACCACCCGATGCGTCATGCGAACGTCCCCTGGCAGCGTGTGGATCGGCATCCTTCCGCGGGCCCTCCGCCCGCGCCGGGGGACGATACCGGAACGGCATCCGCCGCGCGTCCTGATCCTCCCGCGCGAATTTCCGCCGTCCAAAACGCACCGCCCAAACGCGAGAGGGCGGGCCATCGCGGCCCGCCCTCAGACGGAAGTTCCCACCTGCGGTTGAATGCATCCGCCTGGATGATCAGGACAGGCCTGCGATAGCCCGGCTCCGATCCTCGTGGTTCCGGCAGGTCCGCCCACCACACCTCGTCCCGTCGTACCTCCTCGACGACAACCGGGCCTACCACTCCTCGGGTCCTACGGAGCGGCTTTGTGCACGCTGGAACGCCGGATCGAGTGCGCTGGACTCGGTCGCGTAAAGCGCATTTAGCCGCGCGGTCACATCGCTCGCGCTGTGCTTGGCCAGGTATTCCGCAACGGCGGTTGCATACAGCTCGCTGCGACTTACACCAAGCTGTGACGCGAGTGCATCCGCGGCCGAAAAGAGCTCATCGGGAAGAGAGATCGCCGTTTTCATACTTTGGTTATACCTGAGTCATACCGGCCGTTCAAGCCTGGCCAGGACGAAGGGCGGGCCACCGCGGCCCGCCCTCTCGTCGTCATCAATCCTCCCCGGTGCCGGTCAGGTGACCGGGCCGTAGCTCAGGTAGCGGCGATGCCACACACCGGCCTCGTCGCGGAACATGTCGCAGGTCCAGGCATGCCGCGCCACGTCGTCCGGGTCGCCCCACTCCACGATCCCGTCCACCTGCACCCAGTCGTCGCGCATCTGCGCGGCCCTGGTCACGGCGGGGACGGACGCGTTGGGCTGGCCGGCGACCGTCGCGCGGCACCGCTCCGTCATCGCCGCCACCAGGTCCTGCCCCGACGGCTCGGCCGCAGCCTGGGCGGATGCCTGCACCGGCACCGGAGACGCGGCTTCCGTGGCGGGTTCCACGTCGCGCGGCGCGGGCGATGCGGTGCACGCGGCCGCGGTCACCAGCAGCGGTAGTACGATCAGGCGCGGCATCCACATGGCCGGTCCCCCGGAAAGCGGTGATGGACGATCGGTGTCGACAACCCTTGTCCCGTCACCGCAGCAAGGGGTGGACCAGCGGAGCCGCGACATCCGCCCCTCACGTCTGTCCCGCGACCAGCCGGACGCACGCCACGGACGAACATCCCCATCCGCAGAATCCTGACGAGGATGCGTTATTCCCCCGACGCTTCCCCTGCGCACCGGTGGCAGATTGAGAGTGGGGCACAGGCTGACGATAAGGAGAGGACGATGCGCAGACGATGGCTTTCGGTGATCCCGCTCGCGGCCGCGGGTGGCGTGCTGGCGCTGTGGGCGGCGCGCGCGCGGCAGGAGCACGCGATCGATGCGCTGTGGAGCGAGCTGCGGGCGCCCGCAGGGAGCGAGGTGTTCCATCCGGGGATGGTGGATGGGCTCCCCGCGCCCGCCCAGCGCTACCTGCGCCGCGCCATCGCGCCGGGAACGCCGCTCGCGCGCTCCGTGCGGCTGACCATGCACGGCACGCTCCGGCTCCAGCCCGGCGGGGAGGCGCTGCCCATGCGCGCGGAGCAGGTGCTGGCGCCGCCCACCGGCTTCATCTGGCGGGCGCGGGTGGGGCGCGGTGCCCTGCGCTTTCGCGGGTTCGACCGCTACGGGCACGCGCAGGGCGCAATGCGCTGGTGGCTGCTGGGGCTGGTGCCCATCGTCCGCGCCGGCGGGGTGGACGTGACCCGGTCCGCCGCCGGACGGCTGGCCGGCGAGGCGGTCCTGGTCCCCGCCGCGCTGCTGGGCGCCCGCGGCGCCGCGTGGGAGGCGGTGGACGACAGCACCGCGCGCGTGCGGATCGTGGTGGACGGCGAGCCCGTCACCACCACGCTGCGCATCGGCGCGGACGGGCGGCTGCGGCACGCGAGCCTCATGCGCTGGCGGGACGATGCGGGCGGCGGCGCGCCGGGGTACGTGCGCTTCGACGTGGAGCTGTCCGGCGAGCGCACCTTCGGCGGATACACCGTCCCCGCGCGGATGCGCGCCGGGTGGCGCCTGGGCGAGGCGGACGCGTTCCCGTTCTTCGACGCGACGGTGGATACGGCGGAGTACCGCTAGCACCCCGCCGTCACGCCGTGTGGATCAGGCGCGCGCCGTCACCAGCCAGCAGGCGCCGGTAAAGGCGGCCGCCCCGTCGCGGACGTGGGGCGCAAAGGTGTCGCGGAGCAGGTTGGTGATCCGTGCGCGGGTCGCTTCGTCCGCGTCCCGCAGCGCCGCGCCCACCGGCCCCAGCCTGGTCACGTACGCGGACAGGTCCGCCTCCGCGATGCTGCACGGCACGTCGAGCGGCGCCACGTCGACGTTCGACCACCCGCTCGCGGCCAGGATGCGCCGGACCCGGTCCCCATCCGCAAAGGCGAACTGGCCCGGCTCGTCCGGGGCGGGCGCGGGAAGGGGCGGCAGATGCGGCGCGGCGGTCCGCGTGGCCAAGGTCAGGAACGGGTTGTCGGCCGGTCCGCGCCAGGCGATGAACGTCAGCTTCGCATCCTGCCGCGCCGCGCGGCGGAGGTTGGCGAACGCGGCCGCGGGATCGTCGAAGAACATCACGCCGAACCGCGAGATGATCGCGTCCACGCTGCCGGGCTGGAACGCGTGGATCTGCGCGTCTGCCTGGACGAAGGCGACGTTGTCCACGGCCTCCGCCGCCGCGCGTGTGCGTGCCGCGGCCACCAGCGGCCCCGAGATGTCTACCCCGAGGCACGAACCCGCCGGCCCCACGCGGCGCGCCATGGCGACCGTCGTCGCCCCCGCCCCGCACCCGATGTCCGCCACGCGCGCCCCCTCGCCCGGGAACGCCTCGTCGATCAGCCGCGCGCCGAAGGGCGCGAGCACGCGGTCGAGCACGTCCTGCATCTCTACCCACGCCCGTCCGCTGGCGTCGTTCCACAGGGCGGACTGGTCGCGGTTGGGCGGGTCGGGCTGGGACATGAACGGCTCCTTCGGCTTGTGTGGATCGATCGCTCCCCTCATTCTACAAGCTCAAGTAAACTTGAGGTCAAGGGATGAACGAGCTGGACATCGCCGAAGTATCCCGGCGCTCGGGGCTGCCCGCGTCCGCGCTGCGATTCTACGAGGAGAAGGGGCTGATCGCCTCCACGGGACGGCGGGGGATGCGCCGCCTGTTCGATCCCGGCGTGCTGGACCGGCTGGCGCTGGTCGCGCTCTGGCGGGCGGCGGGATTCAAGCTGGACGAGATCGCGGAGATGTTCGCGCCCGACGGCCAGCCGCGCATCGACCGGGCGCGGCTGACG
>DATING010001387.1:0-10617 GCA_035474555.1 Longimicrobium sp.
GGAAGTCCGGCCCGACCCCAACACGGCCGTCACGTACGCGATCCTCGCCTCGTCCGCGCTGTACGACCTGACGCAGTCCTCCATGGCTGCCGAGGTCGTGCAGGTACTGCCCCCCGCGCCGGAGGCGTACACCATCCTGGAAGCCAAGCACCAGGGCGACACGGGCACGCGCGTCTTCATGATCAACGTCAACGGCGAGCTGTACGCGGGGGAGAACGTGGGCGGCGTGTTCACCGGGACCCCCCTGACGTACGATCCCGTGGCGCACCGCTGGTGGCGCATCCGCGAGGCCGGCGGCACCACGTACTGGGAGGTGTCGGCGGACGGCTGCGGCTGGACGGTCATCCGCAGCGCCCCCAACCCCATCCCGCTCACCACCGTGCAGGTGCTGCTGGACGCGGGGACGGACGTGGCGCTTGCCGATCCCGGCGTGGCCATCTTCGACAACTTCAACATCCCGCGGCAGGTGGTGCCGCTTCCGGACCGCCGCCAGCAGGCGTACGACACGCGTGTGCAGGCCGCCGCCATCGCCCGCGACCGCGCCCACCCGGCGCACGTGAACAACGGCGAGGAGTGCGACTACCCGTACGTGGCCAACTTCAGCAAGGGGCTGCAGCACGACGGCAACGGCGACGTGATCCCCGCGTCGTACCAGTCGCTGCTCACGGCGCTCAGCACGCGCGACCCCAACGACTTCGAGGCCATCCAGCTGGGCGGGCCCAAGAAGCTCACCAACCCGCAGGGCGGGCTCGCGTTCACCCTGGAGGGGGCGGACCCCGCCGCCGTCACGCAGCCGCCCGCGCCCCGCATCGACACCCCGCAGAACTCGGGGGAGATGGGCGAGCTGTACTGGATGGCCCTTGCCCGTGACGTGCACTTCGCGGACTACGGCTCCAGCGCCATCGTCCAGGCGGCCATCACGTCGCTGAACACGGAGTTCTCGGACTTCCGCGGTCCGCGCGAGAACGGCGCCGTCACCACGCAGACGGTCTTCCGCGGCATCTTCCCGGGCGAGACGACGGGCCCCTACCTGTCGCAGTTCCTGCTCAAGGGCAACAGCGACCCGCGCGTCGGCGACAACAGCGGGCAGGGCCGGCGGACGTTCGAGGGCCTCATCACCTACGGCGACCTCAAGATCGACCAGCGCCAGCTCACGGTGGTGCCGGGGATGGACTACCTGACGGACTTCAACACCTGGCTGGATGCGCAGAACGGGTGGGACTTCCGGGGGATGGACGTGCTGGACGACTCGCAGCGCCGCTTTATCCGCAACCTGCGCGATCTGGGCGAGCGGGTGCACATCGACAACGTGGGCGACATGTTCTTCAACGCCTGCCTGATCCTGCTGCACGAGCCGCCGGGCAACCAGATCGCGGGCGGAGGCGTGATCGGCCGCGACATGGAGTTCGTGTGGGACCAGGGCAATCCGTACCTGGCATACGCGAAGCAGGCGCCGTTCGTCACGCTGGGCGCGCCGCACGCCCTGTCGCTGGTGTGGGAGGCGCTGATCCGGGCGCTGCGGGCGGTGTGGTTCCAGAAGTGGTTCGTGCACCGCCGCCTGCGGCCGGAGGAGTTCGGCGGGCGCATCCACAACCACCTGACGAACCAGCGCACGTATCCGCAGATCGACGGCGAGATCCTGGATGCGCTCACGAGCGGCGGGCTGGCGCCGTACTTCGGCGACCTGGGGGATGCGTTCGAGACGTACCTGCTGCCCCAGGCATACGCGGAGGGCGCGCCCACGCACCCGGCGTACGGCGCGGGCCACGCCACGGGCGCCGGGGCGTGCACCACGGTGCTCAAGGCGCTGTTCAACGAGAGCAGCGACATCCAGGCGCCCATGATCGCCAACGCGGACGGCACGGCGCTGGAGCTCTACACCGGCCCGGGCGCGGACGTGATGACGCTGGGCGGCGAGCTGAACAAGCTGGCCGGCAACATCGCCTACGGCCGCAACGCCGCGGGCGTGCACTGGCGCTCCGACGCAGACCAGTCGCTGCTGCTGGGCGAGCGCATCGGCATCGCCCTGCTGCAGGAGCAGAGCCTGCTGCTGAACGAGCCGGAGTTCTACCAGGTCACGAAGTTCGACGGCACCACCATCCGCATCCAGGACGGCGTCGTCACCGTCGTCTGATCCGGGCGGCAGGGCAGGACATCGAGTGATCCGGGACCCGCGAGGCCCCCGCCGGCACAGCGCCGGCCGGGGGCCTTTCGTGTTCTCGGCAGATGGATCGACGGATGCCGGATCGATTGAGGTCGGATCGACGGACTGAGAGATGGCCAGCCAGGCCACCGCCGGCAGAGCGCCCGGCTTCGCGTCCCCCGCACTTCCGCGGCGGGACGGGCGAAACCCTGGCGGGAGCCGAATCATGGCAAAGACACACACGCTCGTAGACAACTTCAACGACAACACGACGGATCCGGGCCGATGGATCGTGCAGGCCGCACCCGGCACGCAGGTCACGGAGACGAACGGGCGGCTGGAGATCCTGCCCCGTCCGCACGTTGCGGGAACGAACGGCGGCGCCTACCGCTCAACGGGCCTCTTCGACTTCAGCGACTCGTCCGTCCGCGTGGAGGTCGTCCACGCGCTGGCTGCGCCCACCGACGCCAGCACGTATCTCTCGGTGGGTCCGGATGGCAGCAACGAGATCTACATCAGCATCCAGGAAGGGATGGTGCGCGCCCTGGCGGATGCGAGCGGCGGGAGCTTCGCCTACGGCAAGGTGCCGTACGACCCGGTGCGGCACCGCTGGCTCCGGCTTCGGCACGAGACCGCCGCGGTGGCCGGCGGTGACGTGGTCTACTACGAGACGTCCCCGGACGGCGTGGAGTGGGAGGTGCTCGCCGCCCCGGCACCCCCCATCCCGGTCACGTCGCTCTACGTCTACCTCGGTGCTCGGACCCACGCGGCCGTTCCGCGCCCCGGGCTCGCCGTGTTCGACAACTTCAACGTACAGAACACGTCCCGCTCCCGCCGGGTGGAGGAGCGGCGCCTTTCCGCGCGCGACATCCGCGTGGAGGCGGCGCAGCTGGCGGCGGAGCGCAGGCACGAGGAGCACGCCAACAACAACGACGAGGTCAACTACCCGGAGCGGCGCTTCGCAGGCAACTACTCCAAGAGCCTCAAGCACGACGCGCTGGGCGATCCGGACCCGGGCTCGTACGCCACGATGCTGCGCGCGCTGCAGAGCGAGGACCCGGCGGACTTCGAGGAGATCGACCTGGCCACGGGCGCCGTCATCAAGCTCACCAACCCGCAGGCGGGGCTCGCGTTCGACCTGGAGGGGCCCGACGCGCAGGCGCTCACCCTGCCGCCCGCGCCCCGCTTCGACAGCGAGCAGACGGCGCACGAGGCGGGCGAGCTGTACTGGATGGCGCTGGCCCGCGACGTCCACTTCGGCAGCTACTCCGGGGATGCCACCATCGCCGCCGCCATCGCCTCGCTCAACAGCGAGTTCCCGCGGTTCGGCGGCACGGTGCCCGTCACCGCGCAGAACATCTTCCGGGGCATCTACCCGGGCGAGCAGGCGGGTCCGTACGTCTCGCAGTTCCTGCTCAAGGGCAACACGGACCCGCGCAAGCCGGACGGGATGGGCCGCGACGCCAACGAGGGATACATCACCCACGGCAGCCAGGTGATCGACCAGCGGCAGCTGACGGTGCTGGGCTTTCCCACCGTGGCCGCCGGGGCGGCCGACTACCTGACGACCTTCACTCCCTGGCTGGCCGTGCAGAACGGCGCCGACACGCGCGGCCAGGACCAGTTCGACACCACGCGCCGCTTCATCCGCAACCTGCGCGACGGGGCCAACTACGTGCACTTCGACCTGGTGCTGGATGCGTTCTACAACGCGGCGCGCATCCTTCTCGCCGAGCCGGAGGGCAACCAGCTGGCGTTGCAGCTGGGGAGCACGGCGCGTCCCATGATCGAGGCGGAGTTCCCCAAGAACCCCGGCAATCCCTACGACCCGCCGGGCTCCGCCGGCGACTCGCGGACCCAGGGCGGATTCGCGACCTTCGGCCCCATCCACCTGCTGCAGGTGCTCAGCGAGGTGATGGGGCGCGCGCTGCGGGCCACGTGGTGGCAAAAGTGGGGCGTGCACCGGCGGCTGCGCCCCGAGGAGTACGGGGGGCGCGTGCACAACCAGGTGCTGTGGACGTCCAGCAACGGCGCGCAGGGGCGCAACTACGCGCTGCACGGCAGCATCGCCAGCTCGCTGCGGACGGGCGCGCTGTCGGGCTACTTCGGCCAGGTGGGCGAGCGTTTTCCGCAGTCGTACCTGCTCCCCCAGGCGTATCCCGAGGGCGCGCCCACGCACCCGGCGTACGGCGCGGGCCACGCGACCGGCGCGGGCGCGTGCGCCACGATCCTCAAGGCCTTCTTCAACGAGGCGACGGAGATCGAGAACCCCGTGCAGGCCTCGACGGACGGCCTGTCGCTGGTGGCCTACCCGCTGCCGCTCGCGACCGCGCTGACCGTGGGCGGGGAGCTGAACAAGCTGGCGGGCAACATCGCGATCTTCCGCAACGCGGCGGGCGTGCACTGGCGCTCGGACTACACCGAGTCCCTGCCCTTCGGCGAGGCCATCGCCATCGGGCTGCTGCAGGAGATGTCGCTGGGCTTCAACGAGGACGATGCCTTCTTCGAGCTCACCAAGTTCGACGGGCAGAAGATCCGCATCTTCGACGGCAAGGTGGTGCCGGCGGTGTGATGCCGGACGCATGATCGGCGGCGGGCGGCGGTCCGGTACGCGATCCGGGCCGCCGTCCGCATCCCCGCATCCCCGCATCCCCGCATCCCCGCACTTCCATCTCGCATCCGCCGGTTGGGCCGGCGGATGAAGAACGGCGCGTTCCGGGATTCCACTGTACCGGGCCACGGAAACCGTATATCATCCAGCCTTCCCGCCGCGCCCCGTTCCCCGCGCCGCCGCCTGATCCGCCTGCCCCATCGCTGTCCATCCATGAAGCACCCCTTCATCCGCCCGCTAGCGCTCGCCGCGCTGGCCCTGGCGGCCTGCGACTCGCCCTCCGGCTCCTCGCGCTCCGGCCCGCTCAAGGTGACCGTGTACCACGGCGACCAGCAGCAGAACGCCGTCACGCAGCCGCTCGCCACGCAGATCCTGGCCGCCGTGGCCGACGAGAAAGGCAAGCCGGTCGCCAACCACACGGTGACGTGGACGGTGCTCACGGACAACGGCGGCTCCCCGGCGACGGCCAAGAGCACCACGGACGCCGCGGGGAAGGCGTTCACCACCTGGACGCTGGGCACCCGCGCCGGCGCGCACGAGATGCAGGTGAGCGCGGGGAGCGGCAACGGGATGGACACGGTGCGGGCCACGGCCCTGGCCGGCCCCGCCACCTCCGTCGCCGTGGTGAACAACGACACCCTGCGCACGCTGGACATGGGGCAGAGCGCGCAGGTGGCCCTCACCGGGGCGGACGCGTACGGCAATCCCGTGGCAACCGCGGGGATCACGGCGCAGTGGACCAGCCGCACGCCGGCCATCGCCACGGCGGCGGGGGGCGGCACGGGGACGGTGCAGGGCGTCACCCCCGGCCGCGCGGTGATCGACGTGGCGCCCCCGGGCGCCACTCCCCTGCGGGTGCGCGTGACGGTGCGCGGGCTGGCCCAGGCGTCGGTGACGCTGACCGCGGACGTGCAGGGGCTGCACGGAGGGCCGGGGCGTATGCTGGCCACTGGCTTTGCCGGGGCGCCCAACGGCACCATCCACGGACGCGGCCTGTGGGAGCGCACGACGGGCTCCTGGCAATCCGTGGCCGGCACGCAGGGGTACGAGGGGCAGGCGGGGGTGCTCTCCACGGGCGAGGGGTGGCTGCTGGGCTGGCAGGGCGACGTGTACGGCATCTACCGCTCGCCGGCCGCCGGCGCGCCGTGGACGCTGGTGCCGGGGCCGGCGCCGCTCGTCCCCTCGCGGTTGACGACGGGCGGGACGGGGGTGTTCATCGCCCGGTACGAGGGCGACATGTCGCAGGCGGCCTATCGCCGCGACGGCAACGGGTGGACGCCCATCCCCGCCCCCGCGCCGGCCGACAGCGGCCTCTCCATCGGGCACCTGGCGGCCGGGAGCGCCACCGACCTCCTGCTGAGCGGCATCGTCCGCGCCCCCGACGGGACGCAGCGCCCGTACCTGGCCCGCTGGAACGGCACCACCACCACGCGCATCTCCCTCCCCGCGGGGATGACGCTGGGCCCCCGGGTAACCGTCGCCCTCGTGGCGGTAGGGAGCACGGGCACGGCGTACGCCGTGATCGACACCGACGGAGGGGACGTGGTGCGCAGGACGCGGCTGCTGTCCATCACCGGCACCACGGCCGTGGAGGTGCCCACCCCCCTGGAACCGGCGGGGGTCTCCATCTGGGCCATGACCGTCGGGCCGGACGGGGCCGTGTACCTCGCCGGTGGGGCGCATGTGGCCCGCTACGCCAACGGCGCGTGGCAGAGCTGGGGGCTGCGCGACTACTGGTCCGTGACGACGCCCGGCATCCACGTGGACGCGGCGGGCCGCATCTGGGTGGCCGCGGACCAGAGCGGGCGGAAGGGCACGCTCTCTCTCACGGTCTTCCAGTAGCGTCCGTCGCCTTTCGAGGATTCCTGGATTGGATCGGAATGACGATGGAAGCCGCTCCCGCCCACGCGGGGGCGGCTTCCGTCGTTTCATGCGGCGTTCCAGGCGGAGAAAACAGAATGGTTCCGCGGAGGAAGCGGAGAGAACAGAGCTGATGCGGAGGAAGACCGATCGTTCTCCGCACCTCCATTCAGCAGGTGCCGACGAACCCGCGCGGCACCTCCATTCAGCAGGTGCCGACGAACCCGCGCGGCCATTTCGCCCTGGTCCAACTCTCCGCCGGGAGCACAGTCTTACCGATCGCGATCGGGTGGTGTGTGCCAGCCCACACATCCGCCTCCGCCGCGTCGACCGTGCCTGGGGTGCCTCTTCCCAACAACGCGGATCCCGTCCCTTCGCCGGCAGCCATCGCTCTGCCAAGGATCTCTGGCCTCCTGCACGACCCGCCCGATTCGCGTCCCGCCGTCGCGTCGCACCGACTCCCCACGCACGGGGTCGGAAAAAGCTGCCGTACTGGATGATTGCCATCGTGACGTCCGATCGTGGACCGGAGGAGAAGGGGGCGAGCGGCAGGGTGCGTCAGGCCCCTGGTAGACGGGTTGCTGCCGGCGAGGGGACGGCATCCGCGTTTTTTCGGAGGGGCATGATCGTGGCTGCGGAGGCGGATGCCTGACGGGGCACAGCATCCACATGATCGCGATCGGTAAGAGCGTGCCCGCGCCGGATACCCGGATGACGTGGCGGGAGGCAGCGCGGTTCGGCGATGCCGGGGGAGCGATTCTTCGACGCTCCCCGGATGAAGTGCCGGCGTGACGGGCGGTTCGGCGGATGCGCGGACGTTGCACGGGCGCGGCGGGCGAGCGTATCGTTGGCGGCATCGCACCGCATCCATCCACCGGCGCCCCTTCCCCGCCCCGTGATCGACCTCCGCAGGCTCGCGCACCCGCTGGTCCGCGCCGCGCGCGATGTCCGCCGCCGCCTGGAGCTGGGCCCCATCGCCCACGAGACGGTGGACGTCCGCTCGTCCCCGGAGCCGGCGGGGGACGGGGGATTCGACGGGGAGCGCGCGTTCGGGCTGCTGCGCGCGCAGTGCGAGATGGGGCCGCGCGCGCCGGGGACGGAGGGGCACCGGCGCACGCGCGCGTGGATGGCGGAGCAGCTTGCGCCGCTGGTGGACGGGCTGGTGCTGCAGCGGTGGCGGCAGAAGGTGTCGCGCGGGCCGGGCGCGGGGCAGGTGTTCGAGATGACCAACCTGCTCGCCATCGTCCACGGCGCGGCGGGGGCGGCGGACGAGGCGCCGGACGTGATGCTCTCCGCGCACTGGGACACGCGCCCCGTGGCGGACCAGGACCCCGATCCCGCGCGCCGCACCCTCCCCGTGCCGGGGGCGAACGACGGCGCGTCCGGCGTGGCGGTGGTGCTGGAGGCCGCGCGGGCGCTGCGTGCGCGGCGCCCCCCGCGCGCGGTGGCGCTGGCGCTGTGGGACGCCGAGGACCTGGGCGAATACTACTACGGCTCGCGCGCCTACGCCGCCGCCTGCGCGCGGGGTACGGTGCCGTGGCGGCCGCGGCGAGGCGTGCTGCTGGACATGGTGGGCAAACGCAACCTGCGCTGCACCACGGAGCTGCACTCCATCCGCCTGGCCCCGCGGCTGTGGGAGCAGGTGCTGGCGTCCGCGGAGGCGCTGGGGCTGGGCGCGCACTTCGGCGCGCGGCAGCAGGCCATCACCGACGACCACGTGTTCCTGAACCGCGCCGGCATCCCCACGGTGCTGCTGATCGACTACGCGTATCCGCAGTGGCACACCACGGCGGACACCGTGGAGCAGTGCGACGCGCGCTCGCTGCAGGTCGCGGGCGACGTGGTCCTCCACCTCATCCACACCTCCCGCCCATGAGCGACCTTCCCGCCCCGCCCCGCCCCGCCGCCCCACCCGCCCGCGAACGCGTCCCCGCCGTGGTGCGGGTGTACGGCGCCGTGAGCGGGGGGTGGAACCGCGCCGGGGCGCTGCTGCAGGCCGCGTACGAGGGCGTGTGGCTGGGGCTGCTGCGGCGTTCGGACCTGCATGCCGTCGACCAGCGCTTTTACGAGGGCAACGCATCGTACCACGACGACGCGCACAACCTGCGGGGCCTGTTCCCGTGGGAGCAGACGGCGCTGGAGGCGTTCGCGGGATGCCGGCGGGTGCTGGTGATCGGGGCCGGCGGGGGGCGCGAGGTGCTGGCGCTGGCGCGGATGGGGTTCGAGGTGGAGGGATACGAGTGCAACCCGGCGCTGGTGGCGTACGCGGACGAGTTCCTGCCGCGCCAGGGATGCACCGCCGCCGTCCGCCACCTTCCCCGCGACGCGGCCCCTGCGGCCGATGTGCCGTTCGACGCGATCGTGGTGGGATGGAGCGCGTACACGCTCATCCCCGGCCGCGCGCACCGGGTGGACCTGCTGCGCCGCCTGCGAGGCCTGGTCCAGCCGGGCGGGCCCATCCTCCTGTCCTTCTTTACCCGCGGCACCGACGGGCCCCGCGTGCGCATCTCCGCAGCCGTGGCGAACGGCATTCGCGCCGTGCTGCGCCGCGAGCCGGCAGAGCGGGGCGACGCGCTCTCGCCCAACTTCGTGCACTACTTTACCGCGAAGGAGATCGGCGCGGAGCTGCGCGAGGCGGGGTGGGAGCCGAAGCGATTCACCGGGCACGGCTCCGGCGCCCGCGACTCCGGCTGGGCCATCGGCATCGCGCCGGGCGCGTAGGAGCGGCTGGGGGTGGATGGGGATCGATGCGTGCGCCGTTCTCCGGACCGCTCCAGTCTAGAAAAAGATTGCTCACACAGGGGGAAAGGGGGAAAGGGGAAAAACCGTCTGTCCCCTTTCCCTCTTTCCCCTGTGTGAGCTCATTGGTTTCTTTTCATCGATCCCCACCGGCGGATGCGGGGCCGTCCGCCCCTCATCCCTCCCCGCCGCCGTTTCCCTCCCCCGCCGTGAGCATGTAGCCGGCGCCGCGCAGCGTGACGAGCGCGGCGCAGCTCCCGGCGCGCTGCAGCTTGCCGCGGATGCGGGCCACGTGCACGTCCACCACGTTGCTGCCGGGGTCGAAGCTCATGTCCCACACCTTCTCCAGCAGCTCGCTGCGCGTCACCACCCGCTCGGGGCGCGCCAGCAGGTACTCCAGCAGGGCGTACTCGCGGGGCGTGAGCTTGAGCGGCGTGCCCCCACAGGTGACGGCGCGGCGCATCCGGTCCACGCGCAGGTCCGCCAGCACCGCATCCCCCGCGGCGGGCGACGGGCCGCGGCGCACCAGGGCCCGCAGCCGCGCCTCCAGCACGCCCATCGCGAAGGGCTTTCCCAGGTAGTCGTCGGCGCCGGCGTCCAGGCCGTGGATCTCGTCCTCGGCGGCGTTGCGGGCCGTGAGCATGAGCACGGGGACGGCGCGGCCGCGGTCCCGCAGCTCGCGCAGCACGTGCACGCCGGTGGTGTCCGGGAGCACGTAATCCAGCACCACCGCATCGTAGTCGTACACCATGGCCAGCATGCGGCCATGCTCCCCCGTGTGCGCCACGTCCACCACGTGCCCCCGCTCCTGCAGGGACAGGCGGATGAAGTCGGCGATCAGGGAGTCATCGTCCACCACCAGCAGCTTCACGAGGCCGGTGCTCCGGGTGTGTCGGCGTCAAAGGAATCGGTGCATCCGCGAACGGTACGGGCGAAAAGGTAAAACCGGATGGCCTTCCTGTCACATCCGTTTCCCGCACGCCGCTCCCTTTGATGCGCGGGCAGGGCCCGCACGGACGGATTGAACGCAGAGTTCGCGGAGTAGAAAAGAGAGCAGAGAACTTCATCCGTCCTCTGCGTACTCTCTGTTTCACTCTGCGAACTCTGCGTTCAAAGCCCTCCCCGTCCCACGATCAGCACGATTACCCGGCCCGCGCCCCTCCGCTCGCCTCCCGCCCCGCCCATCCGCCGCACTCGCCGGCAACATGAACGAACCGTAATCCACCCGTCACGTTCCGTTCACGCACCGGCCGATATCTTCGCC
>DATING010001388.1:0-6394 GCA_035474555.1 Longimicrobium sp.
AGGGCCGAGAACCCGGAGCAGGACGGCACAGCAGTATCGTGCCGGCATGCGGAGGGGGCTCGGCGCCGTTGGCAACGGTTGTTTCGTTGCCTACGGCGCGCGCAGCCCGGCCCGGAGCGCAGCGGAGGGACACGCCCACCCCGCGCACTTCAAAACCCGCCCGAAACACACGGTCGAACGTACGTACCGAAATCCCCTCAAAACACCGCCGAAACACGGGCGAAACCTGTTGCGGACGGCGCGTTGACACCGCAACGCCCCGCCGGTATGTTGCCGCCACCGCCGACCCCGAAATTGCGGTGTATAAGGACAGCGGGCACCGGCGGCCCGAGAACCTTCGCACACGGCCAAGAGATGATAGACAAGATCACGGTGGTTGGGGCAGGCAACGTGGGCGCCACGGCCGCCCAGCGCGTCGCCGAGAAGGAGCTCGCGCGCACGGTGGTGCTCATCGACATCGCCGAGGGCATTCCCCAGGGCAAGGGGCTCGACCAGTGGGAGTCGGCCCCCATCGAGCTGTTCGACACCCGCGTGGTGGGCAGCAACGGCTACGAGGAGAGCGCCGGCAGCGGCATCTACATCGTCACGGCCGGCATTGCCCGCAAGCCCGGCATGAGCCGCGACGACCTGCTGAACACCAACGCCGGGATCGTGCGCCAGGTGTGCGAGAACATCGCCCGCGTGTCGCCCGACGCCATCATCATCATGGTCAGCAACCCGCTGGACGTGATGTGCTGGGTGGCCATGGATGCATCCGGCTTTCCCCGCGAGCGCGTAATCGGTATGGCGGGCGTGCTGGACACGGCGCGCTACCGCTCGTTCCTGGCCGAGGCCATCGACGTGTCGGTGGAAGACATCCAGGCCATGGTGCTGGGCGGCCACGGCGACACCATGGTGCCGCTGATCAGCTACACCACGGTGAGCGGCATTCCCATCACGCAGCTCATCGACCGCGAGCGGTTGGACGCCATCGTGGACCGCGCCCGCAACGGCGGCGCCGAGATCGTCAAGTACCTCAAGACGGGCTCGGCCTACTACGCGCCGTCCTCGGGCGCCGTGCAGATGGCCGAGGCCATCGTCAAGGACAAGAAGCGCATCCTTCCCTGCGCGGCGTGGCTGCAGGGCGAGTACGGGATGACGGGGCTGTTCCTGGGCGTGCCCTGCAAGCTGGGCCGCACGGGGCTGGAAAAGGTGATCGAGGTCACGCTGACGGACGAGGAGAGGGCGGCGCTGGAAAAGAGCGCCGAGGCCGTGCGCGAGCCCATGCGCGTGCTGGGCGCGCAGGTCTAAAGGCACACAGCCGCTGGCGCGCCGCGCCGGCTCCCCCCGCGGGGAGCCCGGCGCGGCGGAGTGTCGGGACCCTGCGGGGCGACGAAGCCCCGCCACCCAAACGGAGTACCGCACATGGCATCCGACTACCGGGCCCGCTCACTGGGCCATGCGTTCCGCTACAAGGGCAACGCCGGGATGTGGTCCTGGGCCCTGCACCGGCTCACGGGGCTGGGCATCCTGGCGTTCCTCATCATCCACGTGGCCGAGACGGCGGCCGTGGTGTACTGGCCGGACTTCTACAACGAGGCCCTGAACCTCTACAAGAACCCGGTGTTCCGCTTCGCGGAGCTGCTCATCTTCTTTTCCGTGCTCTTTCACGCCCTGAACGGGCTGCGCATCATCATCCAGGACTTCTACCCCCTGGCCATGCTGCACCAGCGCCGCCTTGCGTGGGCCGCCGGGGCCATCTCGGCCGTGCTCATCATCCCCGTCGCGTGGATCATGCTGGCGCCCCTCTTCGGCCTGCGGCCGGAGCCGGGCGCCGACGCGCACGAGCGGCGGATGCGGGAGCGCGGCGTGGTGGAGTCGCCGACGGCCGCTGCTTCGGAGGGCGTGGCGCCCGTGAGCCTGGAGGGTGGACGATGAGCACGACGGTGATCGACGAAGCCATGGACGAGGCCCCGGCCCGCGGGCCCGCCCGGCGCGGCGGCGGCTACGAGCGGCCGGACGCGGCCATGCAGAAGAAGGGCAAGTTCGAGCTGTACTCGTGGGTGTTCATGCGGGTGAGCGGCCTGCTGCTCATCTTCATGACGCTGTACCACCTGTACTGGTGGAACCTGGTGGTGGGCGTGGAGCACCTGGACGCCGACCTGGTGCTGGAGCGCTGGAACCAGCCCCTGTGGCGCCTGTTCAACGTGGGCCTGGCGACGTTCGCCATGCTGCACGGGCTTAACGGGCTGCGCTACAGCATCGAGGACTACATCCGCAACCCCACGGCGCGGAAGGTGGTGAAGGGCATCGCCTACTTCGTCGTGCTCGGGTCCCTGGCCTGGGGCATCTTCGCCCTGCTGACCTACGACTTCGCGAGCGCGTCGCAGCGATGATCCATACCCATACGTACGACGCGCTGGTGGTGGGCGGAGGCGGGGCCGGGCTGATGAGCGCCATCTACCTGTCGCGCCAGCCCAACCTGCGCACCGCGGTCATCTCCAAGCTGTACCCCACCCGCTCCCACACGGGGGCGGCGCAGGGCGGCGTGTGCGCGGCGCTGGCCAACCTGGAGGAGGACCACCCCGAGTGGCACGCGTTCGACACCGTAAAGGGGTCGGACTACCTGGGCGACCAGGACGCCATCGAGGTGATGTGCGAGGAAGCCATCCCCGTGATCATCGAGCTGGAGCACATGGGGCTCCCGTTCAGCCGCACGCCGGACGGCAAGATCGCCCAGCGCCCCTTTGGCGGGCACACGCACCACTTCGGGCAGGGGCCCGTCCGCCGCAGCTGCTACGCGGCGGACCGCACGGGGCACATGATCCTGCAGACGCTCTACCAGAACTGCATCAAGCAGGGGGTGGAGTTCTTCGACGAGTTCCAGGTGGTGGACCTGCTCACGGCGGATGACGGCCGCTGCTGCGGGTGCGTGGCCTGGGAGGTTTCGACCGGCGACCTGCACGTGTTCCACGCCAAGGCGGTGGAGTTCGCCACGGGCGGGTTCGGGCGCGTGTGGTCGATTACGTCGAATGCGCACGCCAACACGGGCGACGGCGTGGCCATCGCCTACCGGCGGGGGATCGCGCTGGAGGACATGGAGTTCTACCAGTTCCACCCCACGGGCATCTACCGCCTGGGCATCCTCATCACCGAGGGCGTGCGCGGCGAGGGCGGCATCCTGCGCAACGACCTGGGCGAGCGCTTCATGGAGAAGTACGCGCCCACCATGAAGGACCTTGCCTCGCGCGACGTGGTCAGCCGCGCCATCAGCAAGGAGATCCGGGAAGGGCGGGGGATCAACGGCAAGAAGATGGTCTACCTGGACGCCACCCACCTGGGCGCCGAGGTGATCGAGGGCAAGCTGCCGGACATCGCCGACTTCTGCCGCACGTACCTGGGCATCGATCCCGTGAAGGATCCCATGCCCATCCAGCCCACGGCGCACTACGCCATGGGCGGCATCCCCACGGACATCGACTGCCGCGTGCTGCGCGACGGCAAGAACGTGCTCCCCGGCTTCTACGCGGCCGGCGAGGTGGCGTGCGTGTCCGTGCACGGCGCCAACCGCCTGGGGACGAACTCGCTGCTGGACCTGGTCGTCTTCGGGCGGCGCGGCGGGATGGCCATGGCGGAGTTCTGCAAGACGGCCGACCTGCCGCCGCTGCCCAAGAACCCCACGGAGTTCGCGGAGGCGCAGTTCAGCAAGCTGCTGAGCGTGCAGAAGGGCGAGCCGGCGGCCAAGCTGCGCGAGGAGATGCAGGACGTGATGCAGGACGACGTCGGCATCTACCGCACGGGCGAGGGGATGGCGGCGGCGCTGGAGCGCGTCCGCGGCCTGCAGGAGCGCTACAAGGGCGTGCTGGTGGGCGACAAGGGCACGCGCTACAACACCGACCTGCTGGAGGCCTGGGAGCTGGGCAACCTGCTGGACCTGGCGGAGGTGACCACGGTGGCCGCGCTCAACCGCACGGAAAGCCGCGGCGCCCACATGCGCGAGGACTACGAGTCGCGCAACGACGCCGAGTGGATGAAGCACACGCTCACCACGCGCGTGGCGGAGGGCGCACCCATCGAGATCACCTACAAACCGGTGGTGCTCACCAAGTTCGAGCCGAAGGAGAGGGTGTACTGATGGCGGCCTCCTCTGCTGGTCCGAGTCGCGCGGCCACCATGGGCGCGGCTGCGTCGCGCGCGGCGAACGTGGCGGGGCTGCGGCCCGTCACGCTGCGCATCTTTCGCTACAACCCCGACGTGGACGCCAAGCCCGAGTACCGCGAGTACACGGTGCAGGCGGACCCCACGGACCGGGTGCTGGACGCGCTGATGACGGTCAAGGGGTACCAGGACGGCACCCTGACCTTTCGGCGCAGCTGCGCCCACGGCATCTGCGGGTCGGACGCCATGCGCATCAACGGCGTGAACCGGCTCGCCTGCAAGGTGCTCATCAAGGACGTGGGCGAAAAGGTGACCATCGAGCCCCTGATGGGGTTCAAGGTCATCAAGGACATGGTGGTGGACATGGAGGGGTTCTTTGCCCAGTACCGCTCCGTGCTCCCCTTCCTGGTGACCGACATGGCCGTGCCCGCGGACGGCCGCGAGCGCCGGCAGTCGGTGGAGGACCGCGAGAAGTTCGACGACACGACCAAGTGCATCCTGTGCGCGGCGTGCACCACCAGCTGCCCCAGCTTCTGGGCCGACGAGAACTTCGTGGGTCCGGCGGCCATCGTGAACGCGCACCGCTTCATCTTCGACACGCGCGACGACGCGGCGGGCGAGCGGCTGGAGATCTTGAACGACCGTGAAGGCGTGTGGCGCTGCCGCACGATCTTCAACTGCACGGAAGCGTGCCCGCGCGAGATCCGCATCACCAAGGCCATCGGCGAGGTGAAGCAGGCCATCCTCAAGGGCACGCGCGACATCCCCATCCGCCAGCCCGCCACGTCGCACGGGGGCTGAGGCGGCGGCCTGAGCATCGGCTGATTGCACGACGAGACCGGCCCCGTGGCGTACGATGCCGCGGGGCCGGTTGTTAATCGCCTCATCAACAATCAGTTTTAAGGGACTACGGTCGCCGATATGCGGTAGCTAGAAACCTCCGCAGGCAGTCTGCTCCATCCAAACTTTGAAGCTAATGACTGACGAGCAGTCCGTAGCACGTAGTGGCGCGATGGTGACCTTTCAGCTCAACTTGGATCGGCTCCTTGAACTCGTCGCGCGGGTTGACGGAGCTATTGAGGATTACAACACTACGGAACTGGTGAAAGCGCGGGAGCGCTTGAGTTCTGCGCGACTACGCGATGATGTATACGAGCTTGGTCGGGTTCTGGGAGCGCACCTTCGGTCCAGTAGCGCATTCACGTTGCAGCTACAGTGGTATGCGGTCATGCTTGTGACGTTTGCCGAAACTTACCTTCAAGACGTTCTCGCTGATTCGGCAAAATTCGACCCCGCGTTGATGGCTGACTCGAAACAAGGTGCACTGTATGACCAAGTTGTCGCAGCCGACTCAATCGAGGATCTAGCGACGGCCATGCGCGATCGGTGGTCGAGAAACTTCGTCAACTCTGGTGGTCCGACCTATCTGATCGACCGGCTTAAGCGGATGGGCGCCAACTTCCGCGACGGGCTTGTAGATGATCTGGAGGAATTGTGGGGCGTTCGCCACGCTATCGTTCACAACGCTGGGCGCCGCACATCTGAGTTGGCACGCCGTCACCCTGCGGTGACTTACAACGAATCCAAGCAGATCATCATTGATCCAGAGCAGTTTAAGAACTACGCCTTTGCTGTGATCGACTTCGCGAACTCAATTGACAGGTTCTTGTTGGGCCGCGTGGGTTCAGCTCTACTGGACAAGTAGAGCAGTCGTGATGAACTCAGCAGCGTATTGCTCGGATAGTCGGAGTTCTTCTGCTTAGTTCGACCGGCGGCGTCACCTGACCCACCCGCCCGCCGCGGCGGCCTTACAATCGGCTGCAGGGGATGTGGGGCCTTGCATGCTTTCGGCTGGAGAAAAGTCTTGTGCGTCGGCCCCGCACCCCCTGACCCTTGTGTCGCTAGGCCGCCAGACGAATATCGCGGCAGGCGTAGCCCTGCACTGGTGTCCCTCAAGCCACGACTATCGCATCGTATGGAGTACGAGGTCGAGTTCGAACGCGATTTTATGCGTCGCACGCTCAGAATTGTTCAAGATTACTCGGGGGCTAGCGAAGCTACGCTTCTGCTGAATTGCTTAGTTGGACTCCTTATTGTTCCCAAGGAACGGTTTCTCGACCGGATTCCCTTGGATCCGCTTTCGTGGCTGCAGCACTGGGGCATTTCGCCTACGTCCATCCATGAGGCAGCGAAGATCACCAAAGCCAACCCAGCGCCGGAGACACTGCGCGGAATCGTGCACAGCTTGCGCAACGCT
>DATING010001389.1:0-1796 GCA_035474555.1 Longimicrobium sp.
CCCGCGAAGCGGGCGCCGTAAAGCCGGCTTTGCGCAGCCTCCCGCCGCCCCGGCACGGTTCTGCCGTTGCTGGCTGTACCCTGTAACCTGTACCCTGTCCCCCGTCGTTCTTTACCGAACGAAACCGAGCCCGACCGACCCGATGCCCGAGCACGACGAGACCACCCCCATCACCCGCACCGACTTCGCGCTGCCGTCCCCGGACGGCGGCCCGCCCGTGCGCGGCGACGTGCGCGTGCTGCAGGGGCACCGGGCAGACCGGGCCATCGTGCTCGTCCACGGCTTCAAGGGGTTCCGCACCTACGCCTTCTTTCCCAGCCTGGCGCGGGCGGCGGCGGCGCGCGGATACGCGGCCGTGACGTTCGACTTGTCGCACAACGGCATCGGCGAGGACGGGCGCGACGACTTCTCGGCCCTGCCGCTGTTCACCGAGCAGACGCACACGCGCAACCTGGACGAGATCCGGCGCGTGCTCGACGTCCTTGCCGGCGGCTCGCTCCTGGAACGGCGGACGAAGAAGATCGGGCTGATGGGACACTCGCGCGGCGGCGGCGAGGCGGTGCTGGCCGCGGCAGAGGATTCCCGGGTGGACGCGCTCGTCACCTGGGCCGCCATCGCCAGCGTGGCAGACCGGTGGACGCCGGAGCAGGTGGCCGCGTGGGAGGCGGGGCGGAACGTGGAGATCGAGAACGCGCGCACGCACCAGCAGATGCCCGTGGGCCCCGCCTACTGGCGCGACGTGCAGGCGAACCGCGCTCGGCTCGACATCCCCGCCGCCGCCGCGCGCCTGAGCATCCCCTGGCTCATCATCCACGGGGATGCGGATTCGTCCGTGCCCGTGGACGAAGGCCGGCGCCTGTTCGACGCCGCCGGCGACGCCACGGAGCTGCTGGTGGTGGAGGGCGCCGACCACGGGTTCGGCGGCAAGCACCCGTACGCCGGCGCCACCCCCGAGCTGCGCATGGTGGCCGAGGCGACGCTGGACTGGTTCGACACGCACCTGGAGCACGAGTAGTTCGAACGTTCGCTCGACAGTTTACAACCGCGCGGGCCCGGGTTATGATACCGCTCCCGACGCATTTCCGAAGCAGCATACACAGGCCCTGGACCCCCGCTGGAGATACACATGCCCTACGTGATCACGGAACCCTGCATCGGCACCAAGGACGCCAGCTGTGTCGAGGTTTGCCCGGTGGACTGCATCTACGAGTCCGAGAACATGTACTACATCAACCCGGACGAGTGCATCGACTGTGGCGCGTGCGAGCCGGAGTGCCCCGTGCAGGCCATCTTTCCCGATACGGACGTCCCGCCCGAGTGGACGGACTACATCGAGAAGAACCGCACGCTCTCCGGCCTCTGAGGCATCCCGCCGGGTGATACGGGAGGGCCGCGTCCGCGAGGACGCGGCCCTTTTTCGTGGCCCTCACCCGGCCTCGCCTGCCAGCAGGACCGATCAAGCGCGTTGATTTCCTGAGGGAGCGCCCGCGCAGACCTTGCCCAAGCACAAACCCTGGGCGCGACCGAAGGATCTACTACGCAGGGCATGGAGCCCGCCAATGCGCCGGTTCCTTGCACGGGACGGAAGATCCTTTGGTCGGCGCCGGAGATCGCGACACGGGAAGGTACCGGCGGCGCCTCCCTCAGGAAGACAAGCAGAGGGAGGGTCCGAGGGTGCGGGACAGCCGATCAGCCCGTGGACACGCATGCGAAAGGGGCGCCCCCGTCACGGGAGCGCCCCTTCGTCATCGGTCCAGCGGAGTGGATCAGCCGCGGCCGAGCACCTTGCCGGCGTA
>DATING010001390.1:0-7921 GCA_035474555.1 Longimicrobium sp.
TACTGGATGGGATAGCTGCCGTTCGTCGCCGACACCCACGTGGTGATGGGCCCCGGCCGCGCCCGCGCAAAGAGGGCCCGGGCCGCGGGGACGTGCTTGTTGTAGGTGGCGAACACGTAGCCGGCGTACTGGTTGGACGCCTGCAGCGCGGGCTGCGAGCCGGCCGTCTGGTCGAACGTAGCGCCGGCGAACGCACCGGCCTCCCCGTACACCTCGGCGTCGGTGTTCTTGAGCTCGATGCGTCCCGTGTAGATGCCCGTCGCGCAGGTAAAGCTGAAGGTGCCGTCGCCGTTGACCGTGATGGGCAGCCGCTGCGTGCCGCCCGTGCTGGTGCGGCAGTCGGCGTACCCCGACGTGTAGCCCAGCCGCTCATGCGTGCGGGTGCTGTCGTTGTAGACCCAGAACACGCCGTTCACGGCGCCGGTGGTCTGCTGCGCGACCTCCGACCGCAGCGACACGTTCTCCGTCGCGCCGGTCGTGTAGGGGCCGAACGAGCCGTACTGCGTCATGCGCCCGGCGGTCGTGGGGTCGTGCTGGCGGCTGGCGCGGCCGCCGTTCTCTTCGATGTAGAGGTAGAGCGTCTCGCTGCTGAAGTTGCCGATCACGCTGTCGCCGGCCACGCGCGTCTCGTTCTCGGGCGTCCGGGCGCGGGCGCTGGCGACGACGCGGTAGATGCCGGCCCGGGGAAAGGTGAGCGAGGCGTTCAGCCGGCGCTCCGCGCCGCGCCCCAGGGCTCCGCGCGACTGCTGCACCTCCCGCACGGGCGGCGGGCTGCCCGGCTGCGTCTCCTCGTCCAGGACCACCAGGCTGAACTCCATCTCCGCGGCCGGGCGGCGCCCGCGCGCGATGGAGATGATGGTCACCGGCTGGCCCGGGCGGAACGAGCCGACCGCCTCGAACTCCACGTCCACGCGCCGGACGAACGGCATGCTGGACGTCGGCATGGTGCCGGGCTCCTCGATCTTCGTGCCGGGATCCGGCTGCAGGGGATCGTTGTCGTCGCACCCGGCCGTCGTCAGGGCAACCGCCGCCGCCATCATCCACCGGAACCGGCCCGACCGAACCCTCACGTGCAGACCCGACTGCCGTTGCGTCTCCATGGCGCCCCTCCAAGGCACAGCGTTTACCGCCCGCGGCTCCGGGAAAGGGGAGCCGCAGCCACATCTCGGGCCGGCGGATCCAGGCAGTTTTCACGCCATAAAACCCTGGTTTCTCTCGTCCAAGGTTTGCACGAAAATGCACTCGCCGAAAACTATCTGTTTCCCGCTTATGCTTTGAATCGCTGCATGGATGGATGATGATCCTCATCCCGTCAAACGCGAAGATCAGGAACACGAGTTGCGGATGGATCGTGATCTTTACGCCTTTGCGCAGTCTCTACCGGAGCCGTGCGCCGCGAGTGGGGTCGACGGGGTGAAGCCCTGCCTCCGCGCACCCCCTGCGCGGAGACAGGGCTCCTGGCGTTCACAGCGGCGCCTCAGCCGCGCATCCAGCGGCCGTGGTAGAAGCGGGTGTAGAACTTGGCGCCGGTGCTGTCCTTGACGTCGAACTGGCCATCGCCGTTGCCGTAGATGTCGCCGGGGTCGTTCGCGCGGCACGACACGCAGCGCAGCCGGTTGGGCCACACGGTGTTACCGCCGTACGGCTGGCCGTTGTACGTCAGCGACTCGCCGTACGCCACGCGCGAGTGCACGTGCTCATCCCACGGGCCGCCCGTCTTGCCCGCGTAGCCGATCACCGTGTTCATCCCCACGGTGCTCCCCCAGGTGATGCCGGCCGCGATGCTCGTCAGGTGCGCCATGATCGCGCGGTAGCTGCCGTTGCGCACCACGACGTAGTTGCCCAGCGTGTAGTATCCCTCGCTGTCCTGGTAGTCCCATCCCGCCCACTCCACCGTGCCCTTGAGCGCGGAGTACACGTTGGCGTTGCGGTGCGCCGGCCAGTCGTTGGCGTAGAACTGGTTGAGCAGGTACGGCTCGCACTTGCGCACGTGGTAGCCCTGGCCCCACCAGCTGCCGTAGTTGCCGCTCATGGCGCTCCAGCCGGGATCGCCGGGACGCATGTTGTAGTAGGTGCCGGAGTACGTCGTCGTGTAGCCGCTGTAGAAGCGGTTGGTCGCATCCCACACCGTCTGCCAGAACAGCCCGCTCGGCTGCCCGGACTCGCACGCCCGGATGCCGACCTCCGCCGCGGCCGGCCCCATCTCCCGCATCACGCCTTCCCCGCCCTGCTCCGCCACCATCGCGATCCGCTCCTCCCGCATGCGCTCGTTCGCGGCCAGCTGCCCGGGGGGCGGCGCGGCACGCATGGCCTGGCGCACGGGCACCAGCCCCAGCGAGCCGACGGGCTTTCGCGGCGCATGAAAGCGCAGGCCGGCCAGCAGGTCGCGGGCGCGGGCATCCAGCCCCGGCGCCTCCGTCCACAGCCCGATGCGGTACACGCGGTCGCCCGCGGCCACGTAGACCAGCGTGTACGGGTCCGTGCCCGGCAGCCCGCTCACGGCCGTGCCGCGCATCCCGCCCACCTGCACCTCCTCGCGCGTGAGCGGAAAGGCGGCGTTCTTGGTCACCAGGTCGTCCACCAGCGCGGGGATCTGCTCCGGGCGCGCCTCGTACGCCAGCGCCACCCGCGCCACGGGCGACCGCGCGTGCTCGCCCTGCCTGGGGCCGGCCGGGTCGAAGAGCGCGAAGCCGTAGGTGTTGAAGAGCACGGGATCGGGCTGCACGCGCCACTCGGCCGGCAGGTTCAGCGACACGCCCACGACGTGGTCGGTCAGGGGCACGGTGCCGGGCGCGGGGATTCGCGCGGCGGACTCCGTGGGGGTGGATGCGTCCGCGCAGGCGGCCAGGACCACCGCGCAGGACAGGAGGGCAACCGCACGTTTCATCGCCGGCCTCCAGGAAGGATTGGGAAGGGGACAGGATGGCGCCGAGGGATCGGCCAGGATCATCCGGACGCATTCCCAGTGCCGCGAAAACGAAGGTTTACCGGAAATAGATGGCCGGATTGGAGTTGCAGGATTCGGCGGATTTGATGCGGTGCAGGTTCCGGTGCGGTGCGGGATTCGTGGCGGTGTGGGATTCGGTCCGGAGCTGATTCGTGGCGGTGTGGGATTCACGGGGTAGGCCGGGCCCGCGGCGGAAGGGAGCGAATGAATTCGCGGCTACAACTTCACGCTGTCCGCCTCCGCGGACAAAACGCACGGGCACGGGATCGGCGCGGGGCGTGGCCGCATCCGCCATCAAAGAGTTACGGACGTCGTCTTGTGCAATCGGGCGGATCGGCCCATGATCTTCGTCCCGGCGGCGCCGCCCGCGCGCACCGGTGACGTTTCGCTCCCGACGATCCACATCCCCCGCCGTTGACCGCCCCGCCGCGCGCCGCCGACGCGCCCCGCATCCCATGAGCCTGCCCGCGTGGACGGCGGACCAGGTGTTCGCCATGGCGCCCGATCCCGCCTCGGCCAAGGCCGGTCAGGGGCTGGCGAGCCCGCGCAAATGGGTCACCATGGCCCGCGACGCGCGCGCCCTGTGGGGCGAGTGCCAGGGGAGCGGATCCAAGCCCTACCAGGTGATCGTCGACGCGTCGGAGCCCGCGTTCCGCTGCTCCTGCCCCAGCCGCAAGTTTCCCTGCAAGCACGGGCTCGGCCTCCTGTTCATCTACGCCGCGCAGCCCGCGCTCGTGGTGGAGACGGAGGCGGAGCCCGATTGGGTCTCGGAGTGGCTGGCCATGCGCGGGGCGCGGGCGGAGAAAAAGGCGGAGAAAGCCGTCGCCCCGCCCGAGCCGGAGCGCGCGCCGGACCCCGCCGCGCAGGCCAGGCGCGCGGCGCAGCGCGAGGAGCGCGTCCGGGCCGGGCTGGACGACCTGGAGCAGTGGCTGCACGACGGCATCCGGCAGGGCCTGGCCACGGCGGGCCAGCGCTCCCGTGGCGACTGGGAGCGGGTGGCGGCACGGCTGGTGGATGCGCAGGCGGCCGGCGCGGCGCGGCTCGTCCGCGAGCTGGCGACGATCCCGGACAGCGGCGACGGCTGGCACGGACGGCTGCTGGAGCGGATGGCGCGGCTGCAAGTCCTGGTGCAGGCCGCGCGGCGGATGGACAGCCTGCCGGAGCCGGTCGCGGCGGACGTGCGCACGGCACTGGGATGGACGGCCAAGCAGGAGGAGGTGCTGGCGGGCCCCGGCACGCGCGACGTGTGGACGGTGCTGGGTGCGCGGACGGAGACGGAGGACCGCCTCCGCGTGCAGCGCACCTGGCTCCGCGGCGAGGGGACGGGGCGCATGGCGCTGCTGCTGGCCTTCGCGGCGGGCGGGCAGCCGCTGGAGCCGGGTCCCGCGCCGGGATCGCGCTTCGGCGCGGAGCTCGTCTTCTACCCCGGCGCGCACCCGCTGCGGGCCCTGGTGCGCGAGCGGACAGGCACGCCGGAGCCGGTCGCCGCGCTGGAGGGATGCGATTCGCTCGATGCCGCGCTGGGCGAATGGTCGGCGGCGCTGTGCGCAAACCCGTGGACGGAGCGGCTGGCGCTCGTGGTCCGCGGCGTGACGCCCGTGCGCGACGGCGAGCGCTGGCTGCTGCGCGATTCCGCAGGCGCCGCGCTCCCCCTGTCGCACGGGGCGGAGAGCGTGGGGTGGGTGCTGCTGGCGGCAAGCGGCGGGCGCCCCGTGGACGTGGCGGCGGAGTGGGACGGCGTGTCGCTCGTCCCCTTGGCTGCGGTGGCGGAGGGGCGCTTTCTCGTCCTGTCCGTGGGAGGCGCGTCGTGAGCGCGGGCGCGGCGTGGGAGCGGGTCGTGCGCACGGCGCTGCTGGGCACGGAGCGGCAGGCGGCGCCAGCGGATGCGACGACGGGCGATCCGGCGCTGGACGGCGCCATCGCGTCACTGGAAGACCGGTCGGCGGAGGCGCGGCTGCTGGGGACGGCCGTGCTGCTGGATGCGTGGCGCCGCGCCGGGCAGCGCCCCGGGCAGACGGCCGGGAATCCGCCGGAGCCGGCGCCGGAGGAGGCGGAGCGCACCTGCTCCCCGCTGGCCGCGCGCGTGCTGCGGCAGATCCTGGCCGGCGCGCCCCCGCCCGTGCTGGCGGAGTGGATGACGCTCGCCCGGCAGGCAGGCGTCGCGCCGCCACATGACCTGCTGCCGGAGCTGCTGCACTTCGGGATGCGGCACGCGGACGTGCACGGGGCCGTCGCCGCCGGGCTGGGGCCGCGCGGCCGTTGGCTCGCGGCGCAGAATCCCGCCTGGTCGTTCGCCGCCGGGCTTCCCGCGGAGCCGGTGGACGGGTGGGAGACGGGGACGGTGCAGGAGCGCATCCGCATCCTGCGCCACGTCCGCACGACCGACCCGGCCGCGGCGCGGGCGCTCCTGCAGACCACCTGGGCCACGGACCCGTCCCGCGACCGCGCCGCGTTCCTGGAGGTACTCGCCACCGGGCTGGGGATGGACGACGAGCCCTTCCTGGAATCCGTCCTCGACGACAAGCGCAGCAAGGAAGTGCGCACGGCCGCCGCGCAGCTGCTGGGGATGCTTCCCGATTCACGGCTGGTGCGGCGGATGATGGACCGGCTGGCGCCGCTGGTGACCCTCCACGCCCCCGCGGGCCTCGTTGCCCGCATCCGCGGCGACGGCGCGCGGGTGGACGTGCGGCTGCCCGAAGAGGCGGACAAGGAGATGCGCCGCGACGGCATCGAGCCCAAGCCGCCCTACGGCATGGGCGAGCGCACGTGGTGGCTGCAGCAGATGATCACCGCCGTGCCGCCCTCCGCCTGGTCCGCGGCGTGGGAGGTGGAGCCCGCCGCGTGCATCCAGGCCGTCCGCGCCGGCGAGGAGGGCAAGCTGCTCGTCACCGCCTGGACGCAGGCCGCCATCCGGTCGCGCGACGCCGTGTGGGCCGAGGCGCTGCTGCGCGCCGGGGCCGACATGAGCGAGTACAGGGTCGTGGCGGATCTCCTGGCGGCCGTCCCTCCGCACCAGCTGGAAGCCGTGGCGCTGGAACGCCTGGCCAAGGTCAAGGTCAAGCAGCTGCACGGCGGCAACCCCGTCTGCCGGATCCTGGAAGCGGCGCGCGTGCCCTGGTCCGCCGCGCTCACCCGCGCCGTCCTGCTGGCGGTGCCCCCGACGCTGGAACCGGCCGACTACACGCTGCGCGAGATGCTGCGCGTCTCCGCGCACCACATGCATCCCGCGACCGCCGTCGCGACCCTCCGCGAACAGGGCGACCCGCACGAAGGCAAGTGGGTCGACCTGCTCCACCTGCGCCACACCCTTTACCAGGCCTTCCAATGACCACGCCCGCCGTGCTGCGCGCCCACGCCGAGCAGCAGTTCGCGCACGAGCTGGACGCCCTCGCCCGCGCCGACGACCGTCCGCGCCCGCCGTCGTGGCGCATGTCGCCGTGGGCGGTCGCCACGTACCTGCTGGGCGGCCGCCTGGACGACGGCACGGAGATCGTGCCCAAGTACATCGGCGACCGGCGGCGCATCGAGATCGCCGTCGCCACGCTGGCCACGGACCGC
This sequence comes from Longimicrobium sp., assembly GCA_035474555.1. Lineage (GTDB taxonomy): Bacteria > Gemmatimonadota > Gemmatimonadetes > Longimicrobiales > Longimicrobiaceae > Longimicrobium. The sequence goes on from DATING010001390.1 coordinate 6,506, forward strand.
GCGCTGCTGCTGATGGGCGTGCCCGGCACGGCCAAGTCGTGGGTCAGCGAGCACCTGGCCGCCGCCATCAGCGGCGACTCCACGCTCCTGGTGCAGGGGACGGCGGGGACGAGCGAGGAGCAGATCCGCTACGGGTGGAACTACGCGCGGCTGCTGGCGGACGGCCCCACGCGCGCCGCCATCGTCCCCAGCCCCATGATGCGCGGGATGGCGGACGGCAAGATCACGCGCGTGGAAGAGCTGACGCGAATCCCCGCCGAGGTGCAGGACTCGCTCATCACCGTGCTGTCGGAAAAGACGCTGCCCATCCCGGAGCTGGGGGAGGAGGTGCAGGCGACCAAGGGGTTCAACGTCATCGGCACGGCGAACGACCGCGACAAGGGCGTCAACGAGCTGTCCAGCGCCCTCAAGCGCCGCTTCAACGTCGTCGTCCTGCCCCTCCCCGCCACGGCGGACGAGGAGGTGGAGATCGTCCGCACGCGGGTGGCGTCGCTGGGGCGCGCACTGGAGATCCCCGGCGAGGCGCCGGCGCTGGAGGAGGTGCGGCGCGTGGTCACCATCTTCCGCGAGCTCCGGGCGGGGGTCACGGAAGACGGCAAGAACAAGCTCAAGTCGCCCTCCGGCACCCTGTCGCCCGCGGAGGCCATCTCGGTCGTGAGCCACGGGCTGGCCTTGGCCGCGCACTTCGGGGACGGCACGCTGCGGGCGGCGGACCTGGCGGGCGGCATCCAGGGCGCCGTGGTGAAGGACCCCGTGCAGGACCGCGCCGTGTGGCTGGAGTACCTGGAGACGGTCGTGCGCGAGCGCGACGGGTGGAAGGACCTGTACCGCGCGGGCCGGGAGAACGCCGCGTGAGGCCGAGTTCTTCAGCCCCATGCACGCGCGGAGTTCTACCGCCGTCCATCTTTGAAGCCGGAACGCGCGGGAACCCGGCATGAGCGTGCACGTGTTCGGCATCCGGCACCACGGGCCGGGGAGCGCGCGATCGCTGCTGCGCGCCCTGGAGTCGCTGGCGCCGGACCTCGTGCTGGTCGAGGGTCCGCCGGAGGCCGACGCGCTCCTGCCGCTCGCCGCCCACGCGGAAATGCGGCCGCCCGTGGCGTTGCTCGTGTACGATCCCGCCGATCCGCGGCGCGCCGTGCACTATCCCTTCGCCACCTTCTCGCCCGAGTGGCAGGCCATCCGCTACGCCATCGGCCGCGGCGTGCCCGTGCGCTTTTGCGACCTCCCGCAAACGCACCAGTTCGCCCCGGTGGATGTCGTATCTGCCGATCCATCGATCCCCTCTCCGAAGGACGGCTCGCCGGCTTCGGGGGATGATGGATCCGCCGCGTCCGTCGCTGCCGATCCATCCACCGATCCCGCGTCCGCCGCTTCGGTTGATGAAAGCGCGTCCGCCGATACCGCTCCATCTGC
>DATING010001391.1:0-7031 GCA_035474555.1 Longimicrobium sp.
GGCGTGCGTGGTGGCGCTCCTCGCGGGCGGACGGGAGATCAAGCCGCGCGATCCGGGGGAGCTGGCGGGCCAGTTCCTGGGCGCGCTCGCGACCGCGCTGGTGGTGTCGGTGATCGAGGAACTGCTCTTTCGCGGCGCCATGTTCGGCACGCTGCGCCGGGCGATGCGCTGGCCCGCCGCGCTGGCCGCCAGCAGCGGCGTGTACGCCATCACCCACTTCATGCACCGCGGCGAGACGCCGGAAACCGTCGACTGGCTCTCCGGCCTGCGCGTGCTGCCCACGATGCTGGCCGGGATGACGGACCTGCGCACGCTGGCGCCCGGCTTCCTGAGCCTGACGCTGGCGGGGGTGATCCTGGGGCTGGCCTACCAGTGGACGGGCGACCTTTCCGCGTCGATCGGCATCCACGCCGGGTGGATCTTCTGGCTCAAGTTCTACGGGTTCGCGACGGCGTCGGTGGAGGGCACGGACCCATGGTTCTGGGGCACGCGCAAGCTGGTGGACGGGTGGCTGGCCTTCGTTGCGCTGGTGGTGGTGCTGTCGGTCGTGCTGGTGATGCAGCGCCGGGGCGCGCGGGGGCCGGCCGGCACGGTGGATGGACGACGGCTGCAGGGATAGCCCGGGATCACCACGGAGGAGCGCGATGATGGATGCGGACGACGAGCGCGCGGCAATCTTCCACTCCGATCCCGCGATCCTGGACGGAACGCCGGTCTTCGTGGGGACGATCGTCCCCGTCGTGCGGCTGATCGAGTGGCTGGAGCAGGGCTACGCGCTGGAGGAGTTCATCGAGCGCTTCCGGACGGTGGAGCGGGCGCAGGCCGTCGCGTTCCTGCGCTACGCCACCCGGCGCGCGCTCGCGGAGACCGGCCACGCGCCGTAGGGGATGCGGACCGGCGGCGCGGTGGATGAGAGCGGGGCACGGCGACGGAGCCGTGCCCCGTTCGCGTCAGTCCGCGGCGCAGTCGCAGAGGGACAGCAGGCAGGTCAGGTTGCCGCAGTGCGTGAACCCGCTGTGGGCCACGACGGTGCCCCGCGCGCCGTCCCCGCCCGCGACGGCGAACGTCTGCACGTCCAGCGCTTCCACGTCGAGCGTGAGCTTCTGCATGGCCGCGAACCTCCCGTGCGTGAGGTGAAGATGCGAACGGGGCGCGGGCGGCGAACATCGTGCCGCCGGTGCTGTGCGCTCTGGCCCCGAAAGTGCCGCCGGGTTACTTTGTGCGGGCTTTTGTCCGGCCGCTGAGCGAAATCCGCGTCCGGCCGACGTTAGATGCTGAATCGCGACTTCACCATGGCGACGACGACCAAGAAGAAGCCGAAGGCGGCGGCCGGGGCGGGGCTCGACCGTGAGACCGCGCTGGGCTTTTACCGCACCATGCTCCTTTCGCGCAGGCTGGACGACAAGGAGATCCAGCTCAAGCAGCAGAACAAGATCTTCTTCCAGATCTCCGGCGCGGGGCACGAGGGCATCCAGGTGGCCGCGGCCGCCCACGCCCGCCCGGGATACGACTGGTTCTATTTCTACTACCGCGACCGCGCCTTCAGCCTGGGCCTGGGGATGACTCCCCTGGAGATGCTGCTGCAGGCCGTGGGCGCCGAGGCCGACCCCTCGTCCGGCGGGCGGCAGATGCCCTCGCACTGGGGGCACGCCGCGCTCAACATCGTCAGCACCTCGTCGCCCACGGGCACGCAGTTCCTGAACGCCGTGGGCACCGCCGAGGCCTCGCTCCGCGCCGAAAAGCTGGGCGAGCCCCTGGCCGAGCTGGCCCGCGTGCGCGGCGACGACGTGGTGTTCGTCACCACGGGCGACGGCACCACCTCCGAGGGCGAGTTCTGGGAAAGCCTGAACTCCGCGTGCAACCTGCGCGTGCCCGTGGTCTACATCGTCGAGGACAACGAGTACGCCATCTCCGTCCCCGTGGAGGTGAACACGGCCGGCGGCAGCATCAGCAAGCTCGTGACGGGCTTTCCGGGGCTGCTGATCGAGACGTGCGACGGCACGGACGTGTGGGAGAGCTACGAGGTGATGGGGCGCGCCGTGGAGTACGCCCGCACCCGCCAGGGCCCCGCGCTGGTGCACGCCAAGGTCATCCGCCCGTACAGCCACTCGCTCTCGGACGACGAGAAGTTCTACAAGACCGAGGTGATGCGGCAGGAAGAGGCGCAGCGCGACCCCATCACCCGCACGGCCGCGCGGCTGCTGCGGGAAGGGATCGTCACGCAGGAGGAGCTGGACCGCATCGACGCCGAGGTGAACCAGGTCGTGCAGCAGGCCACGGACGATGCGCTGGCCTCGCCGCAGCCGGACCCGTCCACGGCCATGCACTACCTGTTCTCGCCGGACGTGGACCCCACGGCCGAGCAGTTCGACACGGAGGACGACCCGCGCTTCACCGGCGGCGAGACCACCATGGTGGACCTGATCAACGCCACCCTCAAGGACGAGATGCGCCGCGACCCGCGCATCTTCGTCTTCGGCGAGGACGTGGCCGACGTCTCCCGCGAGGAGATACTGGACCAGGTCAAGGGCAAGGGCGGCGTGTTCAAGGTCACCGCCGGCCTGCAGCGCGAGTTCGGCGGCACCCGCGTGTTCAACTCGCCGCTGGCCGAGGCCAACATCGTGGGCCGGGCCGTGGGGATGGCCGTGCGGGGGCTCAAGCCCGTGGTGGAGATCCAGTTCTTCGACTACATCTGGCCCGCCATGATGCAGATCCGCGGCGAGCTGGCCACCATGCGCTACCGCTCCAACAACGCGTTCGCGTCCCCCGTGGTCATCCGCACCACGTACGGCGGCTACCTCAAGGGCGGCAGCATCTACCACTCGCAGACGGGCGAAACGCTCTTCACGCACACACCCGGGCTGCGCGTGGTGCTTCCGTCCAACGCCGTGGACGCCGCCGGCCTGCTGCGCACGGCTATCCGCTGCGAAGACCCGGTGCTGTTCCTGGAGCACAAGCACCTGTACCGCCAGGTGTACAACAAGGGGCAGTATCCCGGCCCCAACTTCATGATCCCCTTTGGCAAGGCCAAGATCGTGCGGCCGGGGACGGACGTGACGGTGGTGGCGTGCGGCGCGCTCGTGCAGCGTTCCATCGTCGCCGCCAAGGTCGCCGAGGAGCGGCACGGCATCAGCACGGAGGTCATCGACCTGCGCTCGCTGTCGCCGCTGGACATGGAGACCATCGGCGAGTCGGTCAAGAAGACCAGCCGGGTGATCGTGGCGCACGAGGATTCGCTGTCCTGGGGCATCGGCTCCGAGATCGTGGCCCGCATTGCCGACGACCTGTTCCCGTGGCTGGACGCGCCCGTCAAGCGCGTGGCGTCGATGGACACGTGGGTGGCCTACGCGCCGCAGGTGGAGCGCGCCATCCTCCCCGAGCCCGAAGACGTGCTCGCCGCCATCCAGGCCGTCAAGGCGTTCTGACCTGACGGTCTGAAGAAAGTCGAAGAAGCCCCGCCCGGACCTGTTCCGGGCGGGGCTTTTTCGTGCGCGCGGAACCTGACGCGTTCCACCGCTGGCGCACGTGGATCGCGCCGGAGTGGACACATGCGGACCAGTTCACTCCGGCTACTTGTGGCGCTCGACTTCGCCTGCCAGGATGCCGCACTCGCATCCTTCGCGGCGGCTCGATCTCTTCCGCCGGGTTCACACCAATGTTAACTTGGCGATGCGCACGATCGAGTTTTACCGAACGCGGGCCGGTCGCTGCCCTGTCGAAGAGTTTCTCGAAACCCTCTCCGAAAAGCAGCGGTGGAAGATCGCCTGGGTGATGCGGCTGGTGGAGAGTGCAGATGTCGTCCCGGCACAGTATTTCTCCAAGCTTGCGGATACGGGGGGCCTGTGGGAGGTGCGAACCGAGCATCGGGGTGACGCCTTTCGCCTGCTGGGTTTCTTTGATGGGGGCAGCCTGGTGATTCTCGTCAGCGGGTTTGCCAAGAAGACCAGGCGCACTCCACCGCTGGAGATCGCCGTGGCCCAGGAGCGTCGCCGAGATTACTTCGGAAGGAAGGCCGGGCATGGGTGACGTGGAACGACTGATCGCGAAGTGGAAGGCCGAGAAGCCGGACTCTGGCCAAGAGTTCGAGCGGGGCTACGACGCGTTCCGGGCAGGCGTGATGCTCCAGGTCGCGCGCGAAGCGGCCGGGCTTACGCAGCAGCAGGTTGCGGAGCGCATGGGGACCAAGAAGTCGGCGATCAGCCGCCTGGAAAACAACGCGGGTGACGTGCGGCTTTCCACCCTGCAGCGCTACGCCGAAGCGGTGGGATGCCGGCTCGTCATCGACATTGCCGGCCTGGAGGAGGACGCGAAGCCCGCCGTGGTCCGCAAGCCGCGGAAGCCGCGCAAGCTGATCGCCGCCGACACGCAGTCCTGACCTGCCACCACTTGATCCCTGTTCCGGAACCGACGAGCATGGCTACCAAACTCGACAAGCCGATCAAGCGCGAGCTGGAGATCGACGGCCGCACCTACAACGTCATCATCTCGCCGGAGGGGGTGAAGGTGGTGGAGAAGGGAAAGCGCAGAGGCCAGGAGGTCTCGTGGACCGCGTTCGTCAGCGGCGACGCCGCGCTGGCCACCGCGCTCAACGCCTCGCTGAACTCGCTGTCGGTGCGGTAGAGGCGACGGGGGAGGGGGGCAGGACGAGCGGGGTGGGGTACCGGGCTTGTCGCTCTGTGCACTTCGCGTAGTTTGTCGCGCGGGCGGGAGGCCCCCTCCCCCCAACCCCCTCCCCCGCTTCGCGGGAAGGAGGGGGAGCCGGTCCGTGCACGGCCGGGTGCCGTGCGCGACGCAGGTCCGTGTAGCCAGCCGCAGCGATGCCCCGGCCGTGCGCCCGAAGTTCTCCCCCCTCCCGCCGCGGAGCGGGGGAGGGGGGCCGGGGGGGAGGGGGCCCCCGCCCGGTGCAGGATGCCTGTTCTTGCGGCAGGGACCCGAGGGGCCCCCGCCCGCTGCACAGCGCCTGTCCAGCCGGCACAGATCTGGACGCCTGGCCGCGCCCGCCCCGGCCTCACGAAGCGCCGTACCGCTTGAACCCTGTGGTGGCCCGGAGCGTGCAGCCGCAGGGTAGCTCTACATCCCGAATGCCGCAGCAGCACCGGCAGCGAATCGAACCGACAGACCGACCTGAGGCCGCATGGCGCAGTCCCGCGAGCGCGTCCCCGTACAGATTCTCGAGCATGACCAGATCGCCAGCACGCTGGCCCGCCGCATCGCCGACGTCATCCGCACCGCCAACGGTGAAGGACGGCCCGCGGTGCTGGGGCTGGCCACCGGCAGCACGCCCATCGGCATCTATCGCGAGCTCATCCGCATGCACCGCGAGGAGGGGCTCGACTTCAGCAACGTCGTGAGCTTCAACCTCGACGAGTACTACCCCATGGCGCCGGACAGCATCCACAGCTACCACCGGTACATGTGGGAGAACCTGTTCGAGCACATCAACATCCCGCGCGAGAACGTCAACATCCCGCCGGGGAGCATTCCCCGCGAGCAGGTGGAGGAGCACTGCCGGCAGTACGAGGCCGACATCCAGGCGCTGGGCGGCATCGACTTCCAGCTGCTGGGCATCGGCAAGACGGGGCACATCGGCTTCAACGAGCCCGGCTCCGGCGTGGAAAGCCGCACGCGCCTCATCGCCCTGGATACGGTCACCCGGCGCGACGCGGCGGCGGACTTCTTCGGCGAGGACAACGTCCCCACCGAGGCCATCACCATGGGCGTGGCCTCCATCCTGGAAGCCAAGGAAGTGGCGCTGGTGGCCACGGGCGAGCACAAGGCCGCCATCCTGCGCCGCGCCGTGGAGGGCGAGCCGGACCCGGACGTGGCTGCCACGTACCTGCAGACGCACGCCAACGCCACCTTCTACATCGACCCGGCGGCGGCGGCGGAGCTCACGCGCGTCAAGACGCCGTGGGTGGTGGGCGAGGTGCACTGGACGCGCGACCTGGAGATGCGCGCCGTCATCTGGCTCAGCGAGACGTCGGGCAAGAGCATCCTGCGGCTGGACGCCAACGACTACCGCGAGCACCACCTGTCGTCGCTCCTGTCGCGCTACGGCAGCGCCGGGCCGCTGAACGGCGAGATCTTCAACGCGCTGATCTCCAAGATCCGCGGCAGGAGCAAGCTGCCGCAGGGCAAGCGCATCGTCGTGTTTTCGCCGCACCCGGACGACGACGTGATCTCCATGGGCGGCATCCTGAACAAGCTGCACCAGAACGGCAACGACATCACGGTGGCGTACCAGACGTCGGGGAACATCGCCGTCTTCGACCACGAGGTGCGGCGCTACCTGGAGTTCCTGAACCGCTTCAGCCGCGATTTTTCCGTGGGCGACGGGAGCATCGAGGCGCTCACGGGGCGGATGGAGCAGTTCCTGGACAGCAAGCACCCCGGCCAGGTCGACATCCCCGAGGTGCAGACGATGAAGCAGCGCATCCGCGAGGCGGAAGCGGTGTCGGGCATCGAGACGTTCGGGATGAGCCGCGAGAACGCCTGCTTCCTCAAGCTGCCGTTCTACCAGACGGGCAAGGTGCGCAAGGACCCCATCGGCCCCGAGGACGTGCGCATCACCCTGGAGCTGCTGGAGGACGAGAAGCCGGAGCTGGTGTTCGTGGCGGGCGACCTGTCGGACCCGCACGGCACCCACCGCATGTGCCTGGAGGCGGTGATGCGCGCCCTGGACGAGTACTCGGGGCCGGCGCCGGAGGTGTGGTACTACCGCGGCGCCTGGCAGGAGTGGCCCGTGAGCGAGGCCGACGTGCTCGTGCCGCTCTCGGAGGAAGAACTGTCGACCAAGATCCTGGCCATCTACAAGCACCAGAGCCAGAAGGACAAGGCGCCGTTCCCGGGGCAGGACGACCGCGAGTTCTGGCAGCGGGTGGAGGAGCGCAACACGGGGACGGCCCGCATCGTGGACCGGCTGGGGCTGCCGGAGTACTTCGCCATGGAAGCGTACGTGGTGCGCCGCAACGGACGCCCCCTGGACGTAGAGACGGTGCCCACCAGCGCGCTGGGGGACCCGTCGCAACGCC
>DATING010001392.1:0-1585 GCA_035474555.1 Longimicrobium sp.
CGCCCATGCTCCAGCCGTCGGAGACGACGTGGTGCATGGCCAGCACCAGCACGTGATCGTCCTCGCCCAGGCGCAGCAGCCTCGTACGGAAGAGCGGCCCCGCGCGCAGGTCGAAGGAGCGCTGCGCCTCTTCCCGGACGAGCCGGCGGGCCTCGGCCTCGCGCTCCGCAGGAGCCAGGCGCGACAGGTCGGCAAGCTCCAGCCGCGCCGTGCCCGCGGGGTGCACCACCTGGAAGGGCACGCCCTCGGTCTCGCCGAAGGTGGTGCGCAGCGCCTCGTGCCTGCGCACCACCTCACCGAGCGCGCGCTCCAGCGCGCGCGGGTCCAGCGGCCCGCGCAGCCGCAGCGCCGACGGCATGTGGTAGGCGGTGCTCCCCGGCTCCAGCTGCTCGATGAACCACAGCCGCTGCTGCGCGAAGGAGAGCGGCAGCGGCGAGCCGTCGCGCGGCACCGGCACCAGCGGCGGGGCTCCGGCATCGCCGAGCGTCTCCGCCCGCAGCGCCTCCACGCGGCCCGCCAGCTCCGCCAGCGTCGGCGCCTCGAACACCGCCCGCAGCGGCAGCTCGGTCCTGAACGCCTCCCGCACCCGCGAGACCAGCTGCGTGGCGAGCAGCGAGTGGCCGCCCAGCTCGAAGAAGTTGTCCTCCCCGCCTACGCGCTCCACCCCCAGCACCTCCGCCCAGATCCCAGCCATCCGCTCCTCGGCCGGCGTGCGCGGCGCCACGTACGTCCCGCGTGAGCCGGGCGTGTCGGGCGCGGGGAGCGCAGCGCGGTCCACCTTGCCGTTCGCGGTGACGGGGAATGCCTCCAGCACCACGAAGGCCCCTGGCACCATGTACTCCGGCAGCCGGGCGCGCGCGGCCTCGCGAAGCGCGGGTACCAGCGCGCGCATGCGGCGGCCCCACTGCGGGTCGTTGGCATAGCTCTCCCACGGCCGCTCCGCATCTACCGCCGCGGGGAAGTGCGCGATCTCGGCGCCCCGATGGAAGAGCACGTCCAGCGTCCCCGCCGCGCCGGGGCGCACCTCCACGGCACGACTCATCTCCTCGCCCAGTGCGAACAGCGCCTCCGGCTGAACTCCGTCTCCCGCCGCGGCGTCCGCGAGCACCCACACCTCGCCTGCGGTGGCCGCACCCCGGGCGCTCGAGATCAGCTCCAGCGCGCGGACGTGCTCGCGGACTCGCGCGTCGGGAACGCCACGAACGAGCAGCGCCAAGCCGGTCTCCGCCGCCAGGTCGCGAAGCGCGGCCGCGTCCTCCCCGCTCCACTCCCGGACAACGGGTGCCGTAGCGGCGGCAGCGACGTCCAGGTGGAGGACGACGTCGTAGCGGAAGCGTGAGACCTCGTTGTCGTACTCACCCCGCTTCACCTGTACTTCGGCGCGGCCGAGGCGGGGCATCCGTGCCCGCAGCGCCTCGAAGAGCGCCGGGTCGAGGAGCAGCTCCTGCTCCTCCGCCATCCCCCGCCGCACCCGGTCGAGCAGGCGCCTGACGGGGAGGTCGCCGGGTGCGCGGGCGAGCTCCACCGAGGCGTGGAAGGCACCCGCCAGCGGCAGGCTGCGCACGTCGCCCACGAAGATCCGCCC
>DATING010001393.1:0-6356 GCA_035474555.1 Longimicrobium sp.
CGGTCCGTGACCACGGCGCGGTCGAACGAGAACGCGGCCACGTCCGGCGGCACCTCGCGCACGGGTGCATCCGGGGCCAGGGGCGCGAGCGGCGGCAGGAGACCGCGCGGGGCGCCGTGCACCTCGGTCCAGCGCTGCAGGTAGGGCAGGAAGTGGAGCTCGAAACTCATCCCCGGCGGCACGGGGCGAATCGCCGCCGGGCGCGTGTCTCCGTCCGTCCACCACCACACCTTTGGCGGCCCGAATCTGCGCCCCTTCCTCCTCACCCGGTTCAGCGCATAGAACAGCTGGCGCGGCGTGTACGAAAGCGCGCCGTCGGCGGAAACGCGCCCGATGGCACCCTTGAAGACGAGGTCGGTGAGCTTGTACGGGTTCGTCGTGGGCTCGAAGGCGAACGCGTGCCCGCACTTCGGGCAGCGTCCGCCCGTGCGCTCCTTGCGCCGCGTGCTGGTGCCGCAGTGGATGCAGTTCATGCGAATTCCCCTCGTGGCGCCGCGGGCGGCATCGCCCGGGAAGCGCGCATCCGCACCGCGCCCGGCAATCTGGCGATCCGCATCATCCGAAGCCATCCGTGGCCGCCGTGTCCGCCCCGTCCCGCTCCGGCAGGTCCGCCAGCCACACCCACCCCTCGCTGCTCGTCCCAACGCCGTCGTACGCCCCGTCGCCGGGTTGCCCCGTTCGGACAAAGGCGGCCTGCAACTCCCGGATGACCATCCGGGGGGTGAGCACGTCCAGCTCCGTGTAGCTGCCGGCCTCCAGCCACTCCACGTCTTCCCGGGGAAAGCTCGCGCGCATCTCCGGCGCAAGGTTGCCCCGGCTGCCGCTGAGCGACGGGAGGCCCTCCTGCCGCACCGTCCACGGGCGGAGCCCCATGTCCACAATGCGCACGGCCCGGTCGGGAAACCACGCGTCGCGGCGCAGCGTGACCGGGAGCGCGCACCCGGCGAGCGACGCGTCGTGCAGGGCAAAGACGGTGAGCCGCGGGTTGCGCCGCAGCATCTGCTTGACCGTCTCCGCGATGCCGTACGGGTAGCCGTCCGTGCTCAGCACGGCGCAGTTGTGCTCGAAGTGAACGCGGTTGGCCACGAGCATGGCGGCCGTCTCTGCGCGGTCCGTGACCACGGCGCGGTCGAACGAGAACGCGGCCACGTCCCGCGGCACCTCGCGCGCGGGCGCATCCGGGGCGGGGGGCGCGAGCAGTCCCCGCGGCTCGCCGTGCGTCGTGGTCCACTTCCTCAAGCTGCCCCGGAACGCGAACTCATAGTTCATGTGCGGCGGATGGGCGGTGCGCCGCGCGAGCTGGTCCGCGATGCTGGAGGACCGGGGCAGCCGCCGCGGACGGTACGGGTTGCGGCCCCGGAGCACCCGGTCCAGGGCGTAGTACAGCTGGCGCGGAGTGAACGAGAGCGCGCCGTCCGCCGAGACGCGCCGGATGGCGGTCTGAAAGGCGGGGTCCGTGAGCTCGTACCTGTCCGACGTAGGCTCAAAGGCGAAATGGTGCCAGCACCTGGGGCAGCGCCCGCCCGTGCGGTCCTTGCGCCGCGTGCTGGTGCCGCAGTGGATGCACTTCATCCGATTCCCCCTCGTGGGGCCGCGGACGGCAGCCCCCGGGATGCGCGCATCCGAAGCGGGCCCGGCAATCCGGCGATCCGCATCATCCGAAGCCGTCCGTGGCCGCCGTGTCGTCCACGGAGTTCGGCAGGGACTCCGCCCAGACGATCCCGCCGCCGGCCGCCGCCTGCCGGGTGACCTCCCCGTGCGCCGGCTGGCCCGGAAGCGCAGTGGCCGCGAATGCCCGCTGGATGATCTCCATCACGGCCGCGGGGGGGAGCGCCGCCAGGTCCGCCCGGTTGCCGGCCTCGAACCACGCCACGTCGCCGGCCGGCAACGCCTTGCGCACGTGCGCCGGCAGCGTCGCGCGGGGACCCAGGCGGACAGGGAGGGCGGGAAGGAACGCGCGCGTGCGCCAGCTGCCGTCGCCCTGGGCACGGAGCCCCACGTCCACCACCACCGTGCCGGGCTCCGGAAACCACGCGGGCTGGCGCAGGGTGAACGGGAGCTGGACCCCCTCTGCCGAGGCGTCGTGCACGGCGAACACGGTGAGCCGCGGATTGCGCCGCAGCATCTCCCTGACCGTTTCCGCGATGCCGAACGGGTAGCCGTCCAGGCTCAGCACGGCGCAGGCGTGCTCGAAGTGGAAGCCGTTGGCCACCAGCAGGGCCGCCGTATCCGCGTGCTGCGTCACCACCACGCGGTCAAAGGAGAACGCCGCCACGTCCGCCGGCACCTCTCGGGAAAGGGAGGCCGCCCCGGGCACGGGCTCCGGGAGCAGGCGCGCGATGGGCCCGTGCACCGACTCCCATCGCTCCAGGTATTCCGTGCGGAAGACGTGATCGGGGATCTTCAGCGTCGGCGGCATCGACGGCGAGGCGCCCAGCTCCGGGAACAGGATCGTACCGACGATCAGCACGCCCATCCCCGCCATCATCCCCGCCATGAACATCATTAACACGTGCATGTCCACGTCGTTCAGCACCCCCAGCGCCACGCCTGCCGCGCCGCCCCCGAACAGGCACACGGTGGCGAAGTGGCCCGAGCCGGTCCGGCCCCCCGCCGCCGGCCTGCGGTTGAGCTCGTCCCGCAGCTGGCGCGCGTCGAAGAAGAGGCGGCCGCCGCCCGAGACGGACTGGATGGCCCTGTGGAAGTCCGCGTCCGAGATCCCGAACCGGTCGCGCGCGGGGTCAAAGGCGAACGCGTGCTTGCAGGCGGGACACCGGTCGCCATCGCGCCGCCGGCGCTTCACGTTCGTCCCGCAATGGGTGCACTTCACGGCGGGCCGATCTCCAGCGGCGGATCCTGCACGTCCATCCACACGTGCAGCATCAGCAGCGCCCACAGCCGCTCGCCCAGCCGGCGGCGGCGCGTCTCGCCCGGATCGTCGTCGCCGTGGCGCAGGGCGGCCACGTACGCGGGATCGAACCACCCGTCGCGCTTGATGCGCCGCTTCGACATCCGCCGCGCCGCCTGCCAGCGGACAGGGCTGCGCCAGTGCAGCAGCCACTCCGTCGCGGGGACGCCCATCCCCCGCTTGGGGCGGTCGATGACGTCCGGCGGCAGCAGCCCCTCTGCCGCGCGCTTGAGCAGGTGCTTTTCCGACGCGCCGCGCAGGAAGGCTTCCGGCGGCAGCGTGAACGTCCACTTCGCCAGGGGCAGATCGAAGAACGGCGCGCGCACCGCCAGCCCGTGCGCCGCCGCCAGCTGCGTCATCCGCGGGGCGATGTTCTGCGCGCCCTTGAGCCGGATGTTCGCCGCGCGCAGGCGATGCAGGAGGCTCGGCAGATGCGGGGCATCCAGCGCCGGGCGGAGGAACGCGCCCGCATCCGCATCTCCGATCGCCGCGCGGGCATCCGGCGTCAGCAGCCGGTCCTCGCGCCCGTGGAAGCGGTGATACGTCGCGAGATAGGCCGCCTCCCGGTCGTATCCCGCGCCGCCGTACGTCTCCGCCGCGATCATCGGCTTGTTGACCCAGCCGCCGAACAGCTGGTCGCCGCCCTCGCCGTTGAAGACGATGCCCACGCGCTCCGCCGCCGCCTGACCCAGCAGGTAGAGGGGGACGGTGACAGGATCGCCGAACGGCTGGTGAAGGGCGCGCGCCGTGGGCTCCAGCGCGCGCGCCACGTCCCGCGGCCGCGCGCGGACGGCGTGCAGCGGGCGGCCCAGGTGCTCGGCGAGCGCGCGGGCCTGCTCCAGCTCCGCGTCCCACGGCGCGCCGAAATCCAGCGAAAAGAGGTGGACGCGCACCCCGGCGCGGACGAGGAGCGCCGCGACGATGCTGCTGTCCAATCCGCCGGAAAGAAAGACGCCCACCTCCCGCTCCGTCCCCAGCATCCGCTCCACCGACTCCGCCAGCAGCGATTGCAGGCGGCGCGCGGCCGCATCCTCGTCCACAGGCTCCGGGGACTCGCGCCACGGGGCGGGGGATGGGACCCGGTGGATGCCGGGGAAGAGCGTGAGCGGCTCGGGGGCGTGGCTGAAGCACAGGTACCCGTGCAGCGCCGCCGCGTCCAGGCCGCTGGGCGCGCCGGGGATGCGGCGCAGCACGCGCGGGTCGGCCGCGGTGTGCGTGCGCTCGCCGGTCCGGAGCGCGTACAGGGGACGCACGCCGAACGGGTCGGGAGCCTCGGCCGGAGCGGCGTGGGGGCCGCTACTCGATGCGGAGGTCGTCCACCTCGACGCGGCCTCGGGCATCCGGGGGATTGAAGGGGTGGCCTACCTTGAGGGAAACGCCCGTCACCTCGTCCGGGCTGCCGCCGCGCTCGCCGCGCCAGGGGCTGCGGGTGTCGCGCCGGGTCTGGTGCTCCAGCTGGTCCAGGCGGAACGTGACCTCGCGCCATTCCGGGCCGATGGGCACGTCCGGGGACCGCCAGCGCTCCGTGGGGCCGTTCTCCAGGAACAGCCGCGCGTGCTTCAGGGTGCCGTCGCCGCGGATGCGCAGCGTGACCGTGCGGTAGCCGTCCACGGAGGACGGCACGGAGGCGGAGTTGAGATTGGCCCAGTAGCGGCCGTCGTCCTCGGGGGTGAACCGCTCCACCTCGATGACCCCGCGCCCGCCCTCCTGCCCCGCGCGCCCGGCCGACTTTGGGTTGAACTCCGGCGACCACGCCTGCGAGGTGCTCTCGAAGGTGTAGGCGGTCGGGTCCGGCGCGGGGGGATTAGCGACGCGGTAGCCGCCCGCCGCCACCAGGACGGCGGCGATGGCGCCTGCGGCGAGGTTGCGCAGCTTGCGGCGGCGGCGGATGCGGACGACGGTGGCTGCGTGCTGCTCGGCGGCGGCGCGGTCCAGCTCCGTGCGGCTGATGCCGAGCTCCTGCGCCGCGTCGGCGTAGGCCTCGCGGTCCAGCTGCGTTTCGCGCTCGCGCTGGGTGACGTCCTGCTGGCGGACGGCCTGGCGCAGCACCTCCGGAAGCTCGTCCGGCTGGAGGTCGTCGAAGCGTCTCGTCATGGGGGATTCCGTGCGTCCGGCGCGGGGATGGGCGGCCCGCCGGAATCTATCCGCCCGTCCATTCCCGGACCAGACGCACGGTATCTGGCCGACATCCCGCCGGGCGAATGAATTCGCTGCAACAAACACACGAAGTCCGCCTGCGCGGACTGGGAGAGCCCGCTCCGACGGCACCCTGCCGGGCGGCACATGGCTCGTAGACGTGTACACCCCCTCCCGCGCAGTTTGCGGGAGGGGGTGGACGAGCCTAAGCGAGGCCGGGGGAGGGCCCCGCGCGGAGGCCGCCCATCCGACGAATCTCTCCTACCAGCCGATCCGCCGTTGCCGGCTGTCCCCTGTAACCTGTAACCTGCCGTTGCTGGTCCGTAATCCGCTGCTTCTGGCCCGCAACCCGCCGTTCCGCCGTTCAGCCCTTCACCCCTCCGCCGCCAGCTCCTCGATGAACATCACGTGGTCCTGGTTCAGCACGAGATATCCGTACTCCGTCCCCGTGTCGGCGCAGCGCGCGGCGGTCACGGAGATGAAGCCCTTGAGCGTGGACAGGTGGTCCGCCAGGCGGCTGCCCGGCGCCCGGTGCATGTCGCCCTGCACGACGCGGCCGCTGGTGAGGTGAAAGCGGTGCGGCTGCGGGCGCTTGTTGCCCACCATGGAGGGCGTGCCCGGCGCGATGGGCCGGGGGGCGAGGGTGGGGGTGGCACGTGCGATCATCGTTCCCTGCGAGATAATGGGGTGCGGATGGGGAGCGGCACCGAGCAGGGCAAGCGGGGGACCGTCGTGCCCGATCCGTCCCAACCGTCAACGGGGGAACGATTTAGGCGAGTTGGCGTATCTCCCGGGGAAGGGGAGGGGCTGTGACCGGCGGCGGTACGCGCGATGCGTCCTCTTCGGCAACGGGACAGCAGGGGCGGGGCGATCGGGGCCGGTGTACGATTATCGGACGATGTACGACCGCCGGACGCCCGTTTGGGGCCTCCGGCGGCAGTAGCAAACGTTCGGGGTCGTCCAGGCGTCCGAAGGAAGGACGGCTAGCGTCCGTCGTCGCGGAACACGCCCCCGTAGCGGCCCGGCGCGCCGGGGGTCCGCCGGGCGCCGGGCGCGTCGTGGCGGGCCAGGACGCGGTTGGTGACGGTGGCGGCGACGTGCTCGTCCATGGGCAGCATCTCCGCGTACAGCTCCAGCGCGCGGTCCACGTCCACCTCGTCGCCCAAGGTGTCCAGCAGGTCCAGCACGTTGGACACGTGCGTCTCCACGATCGCCTCTTCGGCGCGCGCGGCGGCAATCAGCAGCTTGCGCTTGGCCTCGTTGCTCAGGCGGCGCCGCCGCAGCCAGTCGAACATCAGGTCCCTCAGGTAGT
>DATING010001394.1:0-2080 GCA_035474555.1 Longimicrobium sp.
CTCCACCTCCCAGGCGGAATACGGCATGGGCGCAAGGGCGAGCGTCTCCACCCCGCGCTCCCCCTCCGTGTTCACGCCCAGCACCCGTACGGCGGGAAGCGGGCCGCCCAGGTCCAGCAGCACGCTGCCGCGGCGCTGGGCAAAGAGCACGGCGCGCTCGGGGCCGTACATCAGCGAGTCCGACGCCGTCTCCGCCGCCACGGCCAGCCGCGCGATCCACGCCGGCTCCAGCTCCACGCCAAAGGCGTCGGCCACGGCACAGATGACGGTGAGCACGTCCGTGGTGGACGAGCCGCATCCCCACTGCAGGGGCACGTTGCCCTCGATGCGGATGGAGCCGCCCCACCCCGTGTAGCCCAGGGCGTCCAGCGTGAGCCGCGCGGCGTTGCGGGCCCGCGTGCGGTCGCCGGGCTCCACGGTGAGCGGGCCGGCGCGCAGGGGGCGAAAGCGGGCGCGCGTGCGGAACAGGGAGCACGGCAGGGTCACCAGCGCGTGCTCCGGCGTCCCGTCGGCGGAGTAGAAGATTCCCTGCACCACTTCGCCGTGGTGCGCATGCGTTTCGGCCGTCCCCGCCCGGAACGTGTGGACGGGGGTGGGGTCCGGTGTCGTGTCCACGGCCCTCACTCGATTGGCGGGGTTGGGGCGGGAGTCGAGGAGCTGCACTGCTGGTTCCATCGTGGAGGGCGCGTGGGTCAGGGTTTTCTCCGGGGCCCGGAAAGCGGGGGCCTGGGGTGCGGCCGCGGGGGCCGCCCGCCGGTGGGTCAGATCTGGTCGTCCACGACGCCCGCGCCGCACCACTCCATCACGGACATGGCGCTGAACAGCTTGTGCTGCGCCTGCACCCAGGCCAGGCTCTGCGGCCCGTCCAGCACGGCGTCGTCCACGTCCTCGTTGCGGACGGCGGGAAGGTCGTGCAGGAACACCGTGCCCTGCGGCTTGGAGACGCGCTCCATGAGCGCGGACGAAACGCGGAAGGGAGCAAAGCGCTCGCGCCAGTCGGCGTCGCGCTTTTCCACACCCATCTCCTGCCAGCGGCTGGTGTAGACCGCGTCCACGCCCCGCGGCGCGGCGCCGATGTCGTACGTCACCTCGATGGTGGAGCCGTGCTCCCCCGCCAGCGCGCGGGCCTTCGCCAGCGTCTGCGGGTCCAGCCCGTAGCCTTCGGGCGTGGCCAGCGTGAGCCGCGTGCCGCGGATGCGGCTCAACCCCAGGGCCAGGGCGGCGGCGGACTTGTTGCCCTCGCCGCAGTACAGCACGTCCAGCCCTTCCAGACGGCCAAAGTGCTCCAGCAGCGTGGTCAGGTCCGTGAGCCCCTGCGTGGGGTGCTCGTCGGAGCTGAGCGCGTTGACCACCGACATGGTGGGATGCGACGCGAACGTCTTCATCTCGTCCACCGACTCGTTGGTGCGCATCACCAGCACGTCCAGGTAGCCGGCCAGGGTGCGCGCCGTGTCCTCCAGCGTCTCGCCCGTGTTGGTCTGCAGGTCGTTGGGGCCAAAGGTCACCACCGTGGCGCCCAGCCGACCCGCGCCCACGTTGAACGCCGTGCGCGTGCGCGTGGACGTCTTGCGGAAGTAGACGCCCACCGTGCGGCCGCGCAGCGTCTGCGGGTCGGCGACGGCGTGCTTGATCCGGACGGCGCGCCGGCAGAGGTACAGCACCTCGCGGGGCGACAGGTCCAGGATGGAGAGCACGTGCCTCCGCCGCTGAGGGGCCGGCGGAATGGCCAGGGTCGGGACGCGGAGGTCGGGTGCGGTGCCGGCGTGCTGGGTCATCGGGTAGACGGTCCGTAGGTGGCGTGAGAGGGGCACTCAGCGAATCGGGGGAAAACCACCCGCATCCGCGCTCTTGATCTGCTGCTGTCCCGTACCGCGTACAGCAAAGGCGTCGTGCCCGCGCTGCCGCGCTGCCGGCCTGTGGCAACGCGGAAGACCGGCTTCCGCAGAACGGGACGCGAAACGAAACGCACGGTGGTCACGGCGGCGAAAGCGCGTGCCGGGTGCGCATGACACGAACTCGTCCTTTCGCGGCGGATGCGGGCTGCCCGTTGCGGGCAGCCCGGCTCCGGCACACGAAAGGG
>DATING010001395.1:0-13951 GCA_035474555.1 Longimicrobium sp.
CGCCTTCCGCCGAGTGCCTCCTTCTCACGATCGAAAGCCCCGTCTTCCCATCCCGCCCCTTCTCCATCCATCTTATCCGGCGACACGGATCCAGCTCCCATCCCACCGCCGCGATGCCGATGAACCTCGAGCCCATCATCCTCCAAGGCCATCACGTCCGGCTGGTGCCGATGACCGCGGAGCACGTGCCGGCGCTGTGGGAAGCCGGGCGTGATCCCGACCTGTGGCGGCTGACGACCAACCAGCCCGCGTCCGAGGCGGACATGCGCGTGTACGTAGACGCAGCCCTCCGCGCGCAGGCGGCGGGCACGGCGCTGCCGTTCGTCACCACGGAGGCGGCGACGGGACGGGTCGTCGGCAGCACGCGCTTCGGCAGCGTGGAGCCGGCGCACCGGCGCGCGGAGATCGGGTGGACGTGGATCGCGGCGCCGTGGCAGCGCACGGCCATCAACACCGAAGCCAAGTACTGGATGCTGCGCCACGCCTTCGAATCCCTCGGCTGCGTGCGCGTGGAGCTCAAGACGGACGTGCTGAACGAGCGGTCGCGGCGCGCCATCCTCCGCATCGGCGCCACGGAGGAAGGGATCCTGCGCAGGCACATGATCACGGACAGCGGGCGGATGCGGGACACGGTCTACTTCTCCATCCTGGACGACGAGTGGCCGGATGTGAAGGCGCGCCTGGAGCAGCGACTCGCCGCGGCGCCATCTCCCGCGGCCACTCCGGCCTGATCTTCGCGACACCGCCACGTGAACCCGCAGACGACCCTGATCCCGCTGACGATGTCCATCCGCCGATCCATCTCCGCGCTCGTTCTCGCGCTTGGCGCCGCGTGCGCGCCCGCACAGCCCGCCGTGTCGCCCGCGCCCTCCGCCGCGCCCGCGCAGACGCCCGCGACGCCGGCGATTGCGGCCGCGCTGGACAGCATCTTCAACGACTCACTGTTCGCGTCGGCGCACTGGGGCGTGCTGGTGCGCTCGCTGGAATCGGGCGAAACGCTCTACGCGCGCAACGCGGGGCGGATGTTCGTCCCCGCCAGCAACATGAAGCTGGTGACCGCCGCCGCCGCACTGGAGACGCTGGGGCCGGAGTACCGCTACCGCACGCGCATCGCCGCCGCCGGGCCCGTGCGCAACGGCACCCTGCGGGGCGACCTGCTGGTCATCGGCGGGGGCGATCCCACCCTCTCGGACCGCTTTCACGGCGACGTGGGCGCGTTCCTGCGCACGTGGGCGGATTCGCTGCGGGCGCACGGCGTCACGCGCATCACCGGCGCCGTCATCGGCGTGGACGACGTGTTCGACGACGTGCCGGTAGGCCGCGGCTGGGCGTGGGACGACCTGGGGGATTCGTATTCCGCGGAGGTCGGCGGACTGGAGCTGAACGAGGGATTCGTCACCGTCCGCATCGCGCCCGTGCCGGGGCAGCGCGCCGCCGCCGTGACCACGGGCCCCGTGTCCGACGAGTGGGTGCCGGTGCAGGGCACCGTCTGGATGCCGGGCGCGGGGCCCGCGGCCGCCGTGTCCGCCGGCCGCGGCGACACGCTGAGCGCCGTGCTCGTGGCTGGCACGCTGACGTCCGACACGGCGGTGGTGGAGGAGGAGGTCGCCGTCCGCAACAACACGCGCTTCTTCGCCTCCGCGCTGCGGCAGGCGCTGCTGGAGGCGGGCATCGCCGTCGGCGGTGGATCGCACGACGCGGACGAGCTGCCGGCGGGCCGCATCGCGCCGAGGCAGACGGTGCTCTTTACGCACACGTCGCCGCCCATGGCCGACGTCCTGGCCGCCTTCCTCAAGCCCAGCCAGAACCAGCTCGGCGAGATGCTGGTGAAGACGATGGGCGTGGAGCTGCGCGGGATGGGCACGTGGCCGGCGGGGCTGTCCGCCATCGACAGCGTGATGCGCAGCTGGCAGATGCCGCCGCGGCTCCTTTCGCAGGCGGATGGATCGGGGCTCTCGCGCTACAACCTGGTGGCGCCCGCGTTCCTGGTCGCGCTGCTGGAGCGCGAGGCGCGCAGCCCCCACGCGGCCGTCTATCACGCCGCGCTCCCCGTCGCGGGAAGGGACGGCACGCTGGCCAACCGGATGCGCGGCACGCCGGCGGAGGGAAACGTGCACGCCAAGACGGGCACGCTCTCCGGCGTCCGCTCGCTCTCCGGCTACTTCACGACGGCGGCGGGGGAGCGGATGGTGTTCTCCATCATCTCCAACCACCACACCGTCCCCTCGCGCGAGGTGGACCGCGTGGCCGAATCCGCCCTCATGCGCCTGATCGCGCTGGACCGGCGGACGAGCCCACCGCGGAACTGACCCTCCGCGCCTCATCGGCCATCGCGACGCCTGGATGGATAAAACGCCCCGCCCGGTCTCTCAGCCGTACGGGGCGTCCTTGCATCTACATGCCGAATGCCGTGGCCTCATCTCCCGGTGCGGTCCAGGAACAACAGATAAACGCGGGGTTCGCAGAGAACAGAAGGGCCCACTCTGCGAACTCTCTTTTCAAACTCCGCGAACTCTGCGTTGAGCTGTTTTCTCTGCCCTGTGCGACGGGTCGATGCGAGATTCGCGAGGACAACGCAGGGAGGGCGCGGAGACCGAATCGTCTCCGCGCCCCCCGCGTATTTGTCCCCAACCGTCCGCCCGCTGGATCAGCGCGGCCGGTCGCGGCGCTCCGAGGTGCCGGGCAGCGGCGGCGGAAGGTTGGGCCCCGCGCCGGGGGTGGACGGGCCGCCGCGCAGCCCCGTGGCCACCTGCTCCAGCCGCTGCAGCCGCAGGTTGAGCCGCCCCACCAGGATGCGCGTGGCGCGCAGGTCGTGGTTGCTCTCGATGAGCATGAGCGCCATGTCGCCGGCGCCCCACATGAGCCCCGCCCACACCACCAGCCGCGTGGCGTTCACCAGCAGCTGCGGGATGGCCGGCTGGCCCTGCTGCACCAGCGCCAGGATGACCTCGGCCACCATCAGCAGCAGCAGCAGGATGGCCATGATCTTGAACAGCCGCGCGATGTACCGCAGTCCCGAGTGCGGCTCCAGGTCGTCGTCGCGGACGTCCATCCCCGGGGCCACGTACCCAGGCCGATCGCTCTCGTGCCCGCTCTCCCGCTCCGCCTCGGTCCTTCGCTCGCCGCGGATCCCCGCGTCAACTCCGTCGTCGGCCACCGTTCGCTCCCTGTTCCGCGGTTCGCATCGTCATCCACCCCTCCAAGGCCCCGCACGCGCCCGCCGCGTTACCAGCGGGCGCGGTACCCCCGCGTATCGATGTGCACCATTCCCTGGTGCCCGCCCGTGGGTGGGTAGTAGTGCATCCCGCCCACCAGCTGCGGATACTTCTTCTCCACCCGGTCCACCGCCGCCCCGATGACCCGCGCGTCGGACAGGTTGATGCGCCCGTCGCCGTTCAGGTCGTCCATGATGCTGTTGCGGTCGTTGTCGATGGCGATGTCCATGGCGTCGCCGTACATGTGCCGCGACAGCGCGCCGCGCCCCGCCGTGTTGCCGCCGCCCGCGTTGTACGCCGGCGTGCGGAAGCCGCTGACGGCGAAGATGTTCTCCACCGGGTGCCCCATGAGCTCCAGCTCCTGGATCACGAGCTCGATCTTGTCCAGCACGCGCGGCTGCACCACCACGTACTTGGGCCACACGTTCTCCTGGCCCTTGGTGATGAAGTCCTTGAGCTGGATGTGCTCGGAGAGCCAGATCTCCTTGTTCTGCTGCGTCACCCGGATCATCCCGGCCGGGGCGCGGTAGATGGCCTTGGGCTCGCCGCCGCCCTCGTACGGCCAGTTGCCGATGCGATAGGTGCCGATGCGCCCCGCGCGCTTTTCCGACAGCGGCACCAGGGTGATGACGCTCACCTCGGACGCCGGGAGCGCCGCGTCGCGCATGCGCAGCACCAGGTTCCAGATGCCGCCCTCCGTGGGTACCTGCCCCGCCGGCACCTCGCCCGGAGCAGGCGCCGCGGCGGCGGCGCCCGTGCCCCCCGCGCCGTCCGTGGGCTGCAGCACCACCTGGGCGCCGGACGGGAGCGAGTCCACGCCGGCGGGGAGCGGGATGGAGTCGCCCGGCTCTACGATGCTGACCTTTACCTGCCCGCTCAGCCCGCCCACGTCTTCCGTGAAGTCTTTCTCGAAGCTGCGCACGAACTCGTCCATGATGAACGCGGGCGCGGGCGCGGCGTTGCGGGCGAGGGGGCTGCGCAGCACCCGCTCCGCGAGGCTTTCCCTGTCAACGGAGGCGCGCAGGTGCTCGCGGGGCGCAAAGCCCAGCGTGTAGACCCACCCCACGAGGAACACGGCCACCACCAGCGTGGCCACGCGGTTGAACGTCCGCTCCTGGCGGGTGGAAAGGCCCGCACGCTCCCAGCGTGACCGGGGCTCGCGAACCAGCGGAAAGAGGAACGGGTCCTGTGCGTATTCCATGGTTGGCGCGGCTGCTTCATCATCCGTGCCGCCTGCGAGGGCGGATGCGGACAGGTTGGTCTGTGCCTGGCCGGGCGCGCCGGCCGCTCGGGGCACACCCGTAGCAAGCTCCCGGCCACGCTATCCCGTTGCCCGTGTGCCGGATGGGGCGGCAACGGATGGCGGGGGGGAATCTCCGCTCCGGACGACGTGTGTGCAGCGGGCGAAGGGCCCCCTCCCCCCCCGGCCCCCCTCCCCCGCTCCGCGGGCAGGAGGGGGGAGAACTTCCACGTAGACGAGGATGGATCACGCCGGCAGCGGGGCGCCCCTCCCCCGGCCCCTCCCCGCGCAAACTGCGCGCGGAGAGGGGAGAACTGCGAGGATGCTCCGCCGAACGGCACCCGCCCCACACGTGCAAACAACCCCTCCCCCGAAGTTGGGGGAGGGGTCGGCCGCCGTCGCGAGGAACGAGCGAAAAGGCGGCCGGGGGAGAGGGCTCCCGTCGCACCGCGACGAGAATCCACCCCACCGACAGCCTTCCATCCACCCCACCCCTGCCCCCCCAACGCGACGCGGGCCGGAGCCAATCCTGGCCCCGGCCCGCCCGCCGTCATCCATCGAACCAGCCCGCCGCCGTTACTCCGACGACCGGGGGCCCGCGTCGCGAACGGCCTGGGGCACGCGGTCGGCGAACTGCTCGAAGTTCTTGCAGAAGGCGTCCGCCAGCTCGCGCGCCTTGGCGTCGTACGCGTCGGCGTCCGGCCAGGTGCCCCGCGGGTTCAGCAGCTCGGCGGGAACGCCGGGGACGCTCGTGGGGATCTGCAGGTTGAAGAACGGCGCCGTGGCCATCTCCACGTCGTCCAGCTGCCCGGCCAGCGCCGCGCGCACCATGGCGCGCGTGAACGACAGCTTCATCCGCTCGCCGGTGCCGTACGGGCCGCCCGTCCAGCCGGTGTTCACCAGCCACACGCGCGAGCCGTGCTCCTCGAGCTTCTTGCCCAGCATCTCGGCGTACACGCCGGGGTGCAGCGACAGGAACGCGGCGCCAAAGCAGGCCGAGAACGTGGGCTGCGGCTCCTTTACCCCCCGCTCCGTGCCGGCCACCTTGGCCGTGTACCCGGAGAGGAAGTAGAACATGGCCTGCTCGCTGGTGAGCCGGCTGATGGGGGGGAGCACGCCGTACGCATCCGCCGTGAGGAACACCACGTTCTTGGGGTGCCCGCCCTTGGCCTCGGGGACGAAGTTGTGGATGTACGGCAGCGGGTACGAGATGCGGGTGTTCTCGGTGATGCTGATGTCGTCGAAGTCCACCCGGCGGTGCTCGTCGAGCACGCAGTTCTCCAGCACCGTGCCGAACATGCGCGTGGTGGCGTAGATCTCCGGCTCGCCCTCGGGGCTCAGCTTGATGGCCTTGGCGTAGCAGCCGCCCTCGAAGTTGAACACGCCCGCGTCGCTCCAGCCGTGCTCGTCGTCGCCGATCAGGCCGCGCTCCGGGTCTGCCGAGAGCGTGGTCTTGCCCGTGCCCGACAGGCCGAAGAACAACGCCGTGTCGCCCTCGGGGCCCACGTTGGCGGAGCAGTGCATGGACAGCACGCCCTGCAGGGGCAGCGTGTAGTTCAGCACGCCGAACACGGACTTCTTGATCTCGCCGGCGTAGCGGGTGCCCCCGATGAGCACTTCCTTGCGGGCGAAGTTGATCAGGATGAAGGTTGTGGTGCGCGTGCCGTGGCGGGCGGGGTCGGCCTCGTACTCGGGGGCGTGCAGGATGGTGAAGCCGGGCACCATCTCGTCCAGCTCGGCCTCGTCGGGCCGGCGGAACATGTTGAACGCGAACAGGTTGTGCCACGCGTTGGGCGTGATCACCCGCACGGGCAGGCGGTACTGCTCGTCGGCCCCGGCCCACATGTCGCGCACGTACAGGTCCTGGCCTTCCAGGTGCTCCAGCACGTCGCCCCGCAGCAGGTCGTACTTCTCGGGGTCGATGGCCACGTTGACCTTGCCCCACCACACGTTCTCTTCGCTCCCGGGCTCGCGGACCACGAAGCGGTCGTTGGGCGAGCGGCCCGTGTGCGGCGCCGTCACGGCGTTGAACGGCCCGCCGTCGGCCAGGCTGCCCTCGCCCCGGCGCACGGCGTGCTCCACCAGCACCGCAGGGTCCAGGTTCCAGTAGACGGTGCCGGGGTTCCGGATGCCGTGGTTGTCCAGCCCATGCCGGCTCTCGCGCCCAAAGGCGGGCGCGGCGGCCTCGGGGTTCAGCGTGGTGGCCATCGTCGCGTCTCGTTGCGGGTCGTGCGGCCCCGGCAGCGCCTTCCATCCGGCCGGCGGGGCAGAAACGGCATATCTAGCACGCCGAGCGCGCCGGGGCAAGCCAAGCACCTCCTCCCGCTGCCGCCGTGCTACGGCACCCCCTGGGACGCACTCTCCGTGGCATTGGCGTCCCAATCGAGACGTAGCGTCCCCGCATCCGCGCCGCCCGCACCTGTGGACCGATCGTCACGGTCTCGCCACAACTCGAATCGCCCGTACAGGTTGCATGATGTCGGGCTCGGCACCGGAATGCGCGGCATGCCTGATGCAATCATAATCCGACACTAAACGCGGCGGATCCCACCTCGCTTCCGTCGTATCCACCCCCACGGCACCCTCGGGCTGCCGCCCTCACCAGACAGGAAGACGCCCCATGAAGACGCCCCATCGCCTTGCTCTCGCGGCCCTGCTCCCCCTGGCGGCTGCCTGCTCCGACCAGAGCGTCACGGAAACCGCCACCGCCCCCGCCGGGCCGTCGGCCGTGGTGGGCGTGCCCCCCACCTGCGTGACCTTTGGGCCCAACCCGCCCTCGGGGACGGTGTGGGGCGTACCGGCGGGCAATGCGCCCGGCACGGTGGTGCACGTGGAGAACAGCATCGACGTTTCGGTGGACCGGCTCGCGCTCCCGGGCGGCGTGTTCGTGTACGACCTCGCGCGGCTGGAGGACGCCGCCTTGATCGGCTGGGGCACGCTCAACTCGGTGCACATGCGCGACATCAGCACCACGTACCACTTCATGGCCGCGGGCGGGTGGGTGCCCATGCGCGTCCGCTTTCAGTACCAGGACCTCGGCGCCGTCGAGAACCTGGCCGTGAACGGCGCGCTGTACGTGGGCAACATCGCGGCGGCGCCGGCCGCCCTTGGCGGGGCAACCGTGGTGGTGGGCCCCGGCTGGGTGGACATCAGCGGCGCCCCCATAAACACGGTGCGCATCGGCGGGCAGAACTTCCGCGTGGACAACGTCTGCGCGACGCCGTGATCCGGGCGTTGTGAAACGGATCCACGAAAACGGATCCAGTGATGCGGACGGGCCGCTCCCTCGTGGCGAGGGGGCGGCCCGGTTTCGTTCTCCATCCCCGCGGCCAAGGACCGTGCACGTGGGCGGAGTGGGTGCAGCGGGCGAGGGCCCCCTCCCCCCCGGCCCCCCTCCCCCGCTCCGCGGCGGGAGGGGGGAGAACTTCAGGGCGGAAGGGACGGATCGCGCCGGTAGGGGGGCGCCCCTCCCCCGGCCCCTCCCCGCGCAGACTGCGCGCGGAGAGGGGAGAACAGCGACGATGGTTCGCCGCACGGCACCCGCCCCGCCCGTGCAACCAACCCCTCCCCCGAAGTTGGGGGAGGGGTCGGCCGACGTCGCGAGGAACGAGCGCAAAGGCGGCCGGGGGAGAGGGCTCCCGTCGCACCGCGACGCCCCTCTATCTACCCGCCGCTTACCGACTCGTCCGCGGCACGCCCAGCGTCAGGCTCAGCCCCGCGTACAGCGTCCGTCCCGGGCCCGGCTCGTAGTAGCGCGCGCCGAACGCGTTGATGACGACGGACGTGTTGTAGCGCCGGTCCAGCAGGTTGCCGATCCCCACGAAGGGCGAAAAGGCGGCGCCGCCCATCCGCATCCCCTCCCACCCGCCCCGCACGTCCACCAGCGTGTAGGCGGGGGAATCGAAGCGGCCCTCCGCGTCGTTGTCCGCCACGGGGGTGCGGGACACGTGGCGCAGGTCCAGCCCCGCGAACGGCCCCCGCGCCGGCATCGCCAGCAGCGAGACGTCGAACCGGTGCGGCGACACGCCGGGTACGCGGTTGCCGGCGCGGTCCTCGTCCCCCACCACGTATCGCCCGAAGCGCGCGTCGGTCCAGGTATACGCCGCCCGCGCCGTCCACGCGGGGCGCGGGGTGAGGACGGCGGCGGCCTCGAAACCCCGGTGCCGCGCGCTCCCCGCGTTGCGGTAGAACACGCGGCCCGGCGCGCCCGCCACCTCGAAGGGGATGAGCGCGTCCTCGATGCGCGCCCGGTACGCCGCGGCCTCCACCCACGCCCACGCGGCCAGGCGCGCCTTGGCCCCCGCCTCCACGGAGACCGTCCGCTGCGGCTGGAGGTCCGGGTTGAAGCCGCCCGCACCCGTGGGCCGGTTGGCCAGCTCCGTCGTGGTGGGCGTCTCGAACGCCGTCGCCACGTTGGCGTACAGCGACACGGCCGGCGCCGCCGCCCACGACAGGCCCAGCGCCGGGCTCCAGCGGTCCATCGTCCGGGCGCCGGAATCGTCCAGGTTGTCCGTGGAGAACAATCGGTCGCGGACGGAGAAGCGGAACCGGTCGTAGCGCAGCGCGCCCATCGCCTCCAGTCGACCCGGCAGCGCCGCCGTCGCCTGCGCGAACGCGGAGACCGACGTGACGCCCTCCGCCTGGTCCAGCGTGCGCGTGCCCCGCGCGCCTGCGTCGTTCGCGAAGTTCAGCCGGTCGTCCCGCTGCGCCTCTACCTCGCCGCCCGCCGTCCAGCGCACCGAGCCCGCGTCCGCCTGCCACGCCGCCCGCAATCCGCCCACGCGACGGTCCAGGTCGATGACGGCGTTGGGGATGGGATTGTCGATGGACCGCATCAATCCATGCGCCGACACCTCCAGCGCGCCGGGGCCCATCCGCCGCCGCCACCACGCGCCCGCCTGCGCCTGCCTCCCCTCCTCGCCCGTGCGCTGCGCCACGTTGCGGGCAAAGGCGGCGGAGCGGTCGGCGCGCAGCAGCGAGTCGCTCAGCGAGCCGGGGTTGAGCGCGTCGTAGCGGACGGCGGTGAAGCTCAGGCGAAGCTCGTCCGCGCCGCGGGCCAGGTGCAGCGACCCGCCCGCGTTCAGGTTCTCGGCGGAGGAGTGCGCGCGATACCCCTCGTATCCCAGCCGCGACGCGTAGACCCGGTACGATGCGGCCCCCGCGCGCCCGCCGATGCTGGATTCCGCGCGCAGCAGCCCGTGCGCGCCGGCGACCACGCGGTGCTCGGAGGTGATGGGCGCGTCGGGCGCGGGGGCGGTGGAGAGATGAAGGACGCCGCCGGACGCGTTGCCGTACAGCGCCGACGCGGGCCCGCGGATGATCTCCGCGCGGCCCAGGGCGGACGGATCCACGTGGTTGAGCGTGGTCTGCCCGTCCGGAAGGGTAGCGGGGATGCCGTCCACCAGCACGCGCACCCCCCGCACGCCGAACTGCGCCCGCGCCCCGAAGCCGCGGACGGAGATGCGTTCGCCCAGCGCGTAGTTGAAGCGGTTGTCCACCTGCACGCCGGGCACGGCGGCCAGCGCCTCCGTGAGCCCCAGCCCCGGCCGCCCCTGCCGGATCTCCGCCTCGCGCACCACCGACACCCCGAACGGTGCGCGGATCGCCGGCACCGGCGCACCCAGCACGCTCACGGTGTCCAGCACCACGCCGACGGAATCCTGCGCGTGCACGGTCGCCGTCGGCGCCAGCAGAAGCGCCAGCGCGAGCCGGGTGGAACGGTGGATCATGGGATGTGGTGCGATGCGGGTCCGTCGACGACTGCGATTTCGGCGGATGCGATGCGCAAGACGTCTGCCGGGCGGCGGGCAGCGGGACCGGGGGACGGGTGGGAGTCGGCCTCGAGACAGAGCGAATGAATTCGCCGCAACAACTACACGAAGTCCACCTGCGTGGACTGCACCGCCGCCACTCGTCTGCGAAGCAGACGTCCCGGGACGGGCGAGGAGATTCGTCGGATGACGAAAGTGGTTAAAGCAGTTGAAGCCCCACGCAGTTTGTGGGGCTTTCCGCAGTTGTTGCGGCGGCTTTAGCCGCTCAGGCTGGAATTACGCTCCCCCGATCGGCAGCCTAACCGTGAACGCCGTCCCGTCCGCGTCGCTGCGAGCATCCAGCCATCCGCCGTGCTCGCGGACAATGCGGCGGCAGATGAACAATCCCAGCCCCGTCCCCTCTTCTCCCGCCTTGGTGGTGAACAGCGGGTCGAAGATGTGGGGGAGCACGTCCGGCGGGATGGGCGGGCCGTCGTTCCAGAACTCCACCACGACGCTCGGCACGGGCTCCTCCACGCGGCGGGTGCCCACGCGCATCGTCCGGCCGGCCTCGCGCAGCGCCTGCTCGCCGTTCACCAGGATGTTCAGGAACACCTGCTGCAGCTGGTGCCGGTCCCCCTCGATGCGCGGCAATCCATCCTCCGCCTCCACCCGCAGGTCGATGCCGGAGGTGGAGATCTGCCGCTCACGCATCCCCAGCGTCTCGGCCAGCACGGCGCCCACGTCCACGGGGCCGCGCTCCGCGGGATGGCGCCGCGCGAAGTTCAGCAGGTCCGCCACGATGCGCGTGCAGCGGTCCACGGCGGACAGGATGCCGGTCAGCTGCTCCCGCGTCTCCGCGTCCTGCGAGCGGCGCTGCAGAACCTGCGCGTGCGCGCTGATGACGGCCAGCGGGTTGTTCAGGTCGTGCGCCACGCCGCCGGCCAGCAGCCCCAGCGTGAACAGCTTGTCGCGCTCGCGCAGGTGGCTTTCCATCCGCTCGCGCTCCTCCCACAGCCGCCGCGTGCGCAGGTGCGCGCCGATGCGGGCCCGCAGCTCCGCGCCCCGGAACGGCTTGCCCACGTAGTCGCTGGCCCCCGCGTCGAACGCCGCGTACACGCTCTCGGGGTCCGTCTTGGCCGTCACCATCAGGATGGGCAGCCGCAGCGCGTCCCACCGCTGCCGCGCGCTGTGGCAGATCTCCAGCCCCGACACGCCGGGGAGCATCCAGTCCAGCAGCAGCAGGTCCGGCGCGCCCTGCTCCTCCAAAATGCGCAGGGCCGTGATGCCGTCCGCCGCCAAGGTCACGTGGTAGCCCGTCTGCTCCAGCAGCAGCCGCAGCACGCGCCCGGCGCCGGGGTCGTCCTCCGCGATGAGGATGTGCTCGCCGCGGCCGCGCTCCAGCGCCGAGTCCGTCCTCACAGCAGCGGCTCCGGCGCCGCCAGCCGCGCCCGCGCCGCGTCCGCATCCAGCTCCAGGATGGGGAGCACGCGGTCCGCCGGCACCTCGCGGCGCTCCGTGGTGAACACGCGGAATGCGCGGGCCGTGTGGTACAGCTCGTCCGAGACGCGCGGCAGGTCGATGAGCCCCGCCGTGCCGCCCTCCGTGAGCCGCTCCACCCCGCCCGAGCGGCGCAGCATCAGCAGGTCCAGCCCCATCATCCGCGGCTTCTCCGGGTAGTCGATCATCACGCACCCCTCCCCCATACCCAGCTCCGCCGCCAGCCGCGCCTCCAGCGCATCGCGCAGCCCGCCGTCCGTCCCGATCCACCCCTCGCCGGGCATGCCGCGGATGGCCTCGCCCGGCACCTCCAGCGCCCGCTTGGGGAGCAGCCGGTTGCGCACGGCGGGGATCCACCGCTCCGCCACCCGCCGCGCCGCCGGATGCTCCAGCTCCGCCGCCCGCAGCTCCAGGATGGTCAGCAGCCGCTCGTCGCTCTGCCCCACCAGCGCGTCCGCGGTGATGACGCCGCCATCCAGCGCATCCTGCACCAGCCGCTTGTACAGCGCCGTGGCCGCGCGGACGGCGTGGTGCCAGTACACGTTGCGGAACATCTGGTACTTGGAGAAAAGGAGCGACTCCAGCGCCGACAATCCCTTCTCGTGGATGCCCACCTCCGTGCGCCCCGTCCGCGGATCATCCAGCAGGGTGATGGCGTGCAGCAGGCGGTCCACGTCCACCTCGCCGTACGGCACCCCGCAAAAGCGCGCGTCGCGGCGCAGGTACTCGATCTTGTCCAGGTCCAGCGATCCGGAGACGAGACCCTGCAGCGGCGAGTCCGATTTGCCGCGGATGAGCAGCGACAGCCGTTCGGGCGCGTCGGGAGCCATCTCCTCCAGCGCTCCGCGGATGCCGTCCGTGCGGAGAAAGCGATCCGCCAGCGCCTCGTGGTCCAGCGGAATCAGCTCCTCGCCCAGCTCCTCCAGCGCGTGGGAGAAGGGGTAGTGTCCCACGTCGTGCAGCAGGGCCGCGTAGGGCGCCAGCTTGCAGTCGATGGGATCCACCCCTTGCAGCTCGCCGCGGTCGGCCAGCAGCCCCATGGCCCAGCGCGCCAGGTGATAGACGCCCAGCGCGTGGTCGAAGCGCGTGTGCGTGGCGCCGGGGTAGACGAGGTACGCGAGCCCCAGCTGGCGGATGAGGCGCAGCCGCTGGAACTCGGGGGTGTCGATGATCCGCACCGCCGCCGGGTCCAGGCGGATGGTGTTCCAGAGCGGGTCGCGAACGACCTCGAACTCGCGCGGGGATGATTTGTTTGGGCGCATGCGGGGCCGAGTGTACCCGCCGTGCACGGGGAAAGTCAAGCGGGGAGCGGATTCCGCGCACGAAAGCAAGCGCTGGTGAACGGGCGGGCGGGGCCCTCCCCCGGCCTCGCTTAGGCTCGTCCACCCCCTCCCGCAAACTGCGCGGGAGAGGGTATACACTTCAGCCCGTGCCGGGCCGCAGAGCTCGTAAACCATGCAGTTCTCCCCCTCTCCGCGAGGAACGAGCGGGGAGGGGGCCGGGGGGAGGGGCCCCCCGCCCGTGCACGAAGCCGGCTTCCCCGCTCGATCCGCAGTTCAACCTCCCCCAGGGGTTTTTGGGGGAGGTGCGAGCCTGAGCGAGCGGTGGGGGCGCTGCTGGAGCCCGCCCCGCTCGCCTGACTCAGCGGATCGGCGTGGGCGCTTTCGATCCGTAGCGGGACCTGGAAACGACGCGAGGCGTGGAGAGAAATCCTCTCCGCGCCTCGTCATTTTCGATCGAATCTGCGTCTCCGCAACCTGCGCCCGCGTTCTCCGCATCCAGCGCCGGGCGAAGGTCAGCCCATCCGCTCCGCCAGCGCGGGCATCTGCCGCGCGAGGAGCCGGAAGAAGATCGCCGAGCCGATGGCCGCCACCGTGCCCAGCCCGGCCGTGACGCCCATCATCGTGGCAACGGACCGCGGCGCGTCGCTTCCCACGCCCAGGGCAATCCCGAGCACGCCCAGCGTCAGCCCTGTCACCACGCCCCAGGTGGCGACACGGCCAAGCGACACCTCGTCGAAGCCGCAGGGAGCCTCGGCGGTCCGGAACAGCGTGCTGAACACGACGCCGCCGATGAAGCCGGGGATGGCCAGCACCATCGGCCAAACGTCCTCGATGCGCCCCGACGGATCGTACAGCTCCATCAGCCCGCCGAAGCCGAGTCCCCATCCCACGGTCCAAGTCAGGATCATCAGGACCGTGCCGCAGACGCCCGTCAGCCACTTCTTCATTGCTCTCTCCCAGGAT
>DATING010001396.1:0-1856 GCA_035474555.1 Longimicrobium sp.
ACGATGGCGGAGGAGCGGATGGGGGGCGCGACGGATGCGCTGCGCGCCGCCGGTATCCGCTCGCCGGAGCTGGAGGCGCTGGCGGCGTACGTGCTGGAGCGCGGCCGGTGAACGCCCTGCGCGAGCTCTTCGCCCCGGTGCTCGGGTGGAATCCGCCGCTCGCGCTGGCCCTGCTGGCCATGATGACGGCGCAGGCCTTCAAGTTCCTGCGCACGCTCGTCCGCCGGAACCGGCCCGACTTCACGCGGCTCATCGGCACGGGCGGCATGCCGTCGGCGCACTCGGCGTCGGTGACGGCGCTGGCCGTGGGCATGGGACTCAGCGAGGGGTGGGGCTCGTCGGTGTTCGGGCTGGCGACGTTCTTCGCGCTCATCACCATGTACGACGCCACGGGCATCCGCCGCGCGGCCGGCCGGCAGGCACGCATCCTCAACCAGCTCGCCGAAGGGCTGCGCGAGCACCACAAGCTAGACCTGGAGCGCCTGGCCGAGCTGCTGGGCCACACGCCGCTCGAAGTGGTAGTCGGCGCGCTGTATGGCGCCGTGCTCGCCTTTGCGCTGCACCCCTGATCCTCCCTCATCCATCCGGCGACACATGATTTTGCGGAGCCTCCTGACCGCCGCGGCGCTCGCGGCGACGGTCTTTTTTGCCATGCCCTCCGCCGCACAGACGGCGCAGGCGGATACCACGCGCCTGAGCACGGCGCTGTGGACGGAGTGCCCCGGCGCGACCGTGCGCGTGACCACCGCGTCCGCCGACACGGTCACCGGCCGGTGCGGCCGCGTGCAGGATGGTCGGCTGACCGTGCGCGTGGAGGACGCCGAGCGGGAGATCCGGTTCGCGGACGTGCAGACTCTGCACGTCCGCAAGTCGCGCATGACACAGATGACGGTCCTTCTGTCGATCGTGGGCACCGCCGCGGGCTGGGCGTTCGGGCTGCAAGGCGAGGAGCGGACCTGCGTTCCGGGAGCAAGGGTTTGTGTGGGGGAGAACCGCAACGTGGAACTGGCCCGAGGTGCGGGAGTGGGAGCTGTCGTGGGTGCCGCGACGGGCCTGTTCATCGGATCGCGGATGAAGCACTGGCAGCCGCGCTATCCGTGAGCGAATCAGGCGTTTGATCCAGGGAAGGCCCCGTCCCGTCGGCCGGGCCTTCCCGTGTGGCCGCGTTCCGCCCACGATCGCCATCCTCTCACCGCCTCCGTCGCATGCGCTTTCTCCTCGCGTTCCCGTGTCTTCTCCTGCTGCTCGCCGCGGGACCCGTCCGCGCGCAGACGACGGACACCGCGTCGGTCGCGCGTGCACTGGACGCGCCGTGCCCGGGCGGGCGCGTGCGGCTGCACCTGCTTTCCGGTGGATCCGAGGAGGGACGCTGCGGTGCCGTAATGGACGGCCGCCTGGTGCTGCGGGAAAGCTCCGGTGCCGCGCGTGAGGTGCCGCTTGCCGGCATACGCTCGGTATGGGTGCAGCAGCGGCAGACCGGCCGGTACGCCGTGCACGGCGCTCTGGCGGGCGCCGGAGCGATGGCGCTGGTGGGGATCTTCATCGTGAACTCGGGCTGCGGGACGAGCAACTGCCGTCGCGACTACACCGCGCCCGTCATCGCGAGCTCGCTGGCGGGTGGCGCCGGCGGATTGCTGGTGGGAACCATCGCCGGCTACAGCGAGGTGAGGTGGAAGCGCCGGTATCCCTGACCGGGCTCATCGAACCATGCAGATCAACAGGAACGGGACCGGCCATCGAGGCTGGTCCCGTCTGCGTATCCCCCGTGCGATGCCATCCTCAAAAGGCAGCGCAGCAGGCCCAATCCACGTGCAGCAGACTCATCTCAGTCCTGATCCACGTCCAGCATTCGCAGG
>DATING010001397.1:0-2300 GCA_035474555.1 Longimicrobium sp.
CGCCTCGGCGCGAGACAGGGCTTATGGCTTTCCCAGCGGCGGCTTTAGCCGCTCAGGCTGGATGCCGGAATCACGACTCCCCCGCCCCACGCGCTCCGACTCCCCCGCCCCGCCTCCATCCCGCCTCTACCGCTGTGCCTCGCCCCCCGGGCTGGCCCACCCGAACCGGCCCAGCAGCGGCACGAAGGTGCAGTCCACCACCTGGCGCTGCTCGTACTGGTCGCCGTGGCGGGTGACGAGCACCAGGTGCTGCATGTCGCGTCCGCCCACGGGGATGAGCATCCGCCCGCCGTCCGCCAGCTGCTCCATCAGGGGCCGCGGGATCTCCGGGCCGCCGGCGGCGACCAGGATGGCGTCGTACGGCGCGTACCGGCTCCACCCGATGGTCCCGTCGCCGACGAGGACGGCCACGTTGCTGATGTGCAGCTCGTCCAGCTTTTCGCGCGCCATGACGGCCAGCTCGCGGATGCGCTCCACCGAGTACACGCGCTCCACCAGCTGCGCCAGCACGGCCGTCTGGAATCCGCACCCCGTGCCGATCTCCAGCACCTTGTCGTCCGGCTGCAGCTCCAGCACCTGCATGTACAGCGCTTGCAGCGAGGGCTGCGACGCCGTCTGCCCGTGGCCGATGGGGACGGGCGCGTCGTCGTAGCTGCGGATGCGGAACGACTCGGGGATGAACTCGTGGCGGTGGATGGTATCGAACGCCCGCAGCACGTTCAGGTCGCGGATGCCGCGCTCCTGCATCACCCCGATGAGCGCGCGTCGCTGCCCCGCGTACCGGTCGTTCATACCCGCAGGTCCCACGCGGCCACGTCCGCCAGCAGGGCGTGGTTGGTCAGGTCCAGGTGCAGCGGCGTCACCGACACGTATCCCGTGTTGATGGCGTGAAAGTCCGTGCCTTCCGGCGCGTTCCACTCCACCTCGCCGCCCCCGATCCAGAAGTACGGCTTTCCGTTGGGATCCAGCGCCCTGGTGAGCGAGTCGATGTACACCCGCCGCGCCAGCCGCGTCACCTGCACGCCCCTGACCTCCGACGCGGGGATGGGCGGCAGGTTGATGTTGAGCAGCGTCTCGCGCGGGAACTCGCCTTCGCGCACCAGCTGGGGGAGCAGCGTCTCCAGCAGCCCGGCGTAGCTCGCCATGTGCTCCGACTCGCGCCCGGCGTACGAGACGGCGATGGCGGGGATGCCCAGGATGGTGGCCTCCATGGCGCCCGCGACGGTGCCGGAGTACAGCACGTCCTCGCCCATGTTGGGGCCGTGGTTGATGCCGCTCACCACCAGGTCCGGCTTGCGCTCCAGCAGCGCGCCCACGGCCAGCGCCACGCAGTCGGTGGGCGTGCCGTCCACGTGGTGCACCCCGTCGCGCACCTTACGCGCGCGCAGGGGAAAGTGCATGGTGAGCGAGTGGCTGGTGGCGCTCTGCTCGCGGTCGGGTGCCACCACGTGCACCTCGCCCAGGGCGCGCGCCGCCTCGGCCAGGATGCCGATGCCCGGTGCCAGGTAGCCGTCGTCGTTGGTGCAGAGGATGAACATCCGTCCCTGTATCCGTCTCGTTTGAGTCCCCCACCCCCTGGCAAACCGCGCCGGGAGAGGGGGAGAAATCGAAATCCCCGCGGACCCAACTCGTGCGTCGGCGGGGCTCCGTCTCGCCACATTCGGAGACCGTGTGCGGCGGGGTCCCATCCGGCGGCACACCTCCGTCCAGGCGATTGAAACCGCGGCTACGACTTCACGAAGTCCGCCTGCGCGGACTGCGCGTCGGGCCCGGCCGAATGCGCGGCCCCCGTGCACGCGCCGGGCCGGGCGGTCCCGCAGTTGAAGCCTCACGCAGTTTGTGAGGCTTTCCGCGGTCGTTGCGGCGGCTTTAGCCGCTCAGGCTGGATGCCCGCATCCCGCCTCGAACCCGCCCGCCGAACCGCCGTTGCAGGCTGTCCCCTGTAACCTGTCCCCTGTCCCCCGCAGTTCAACGCCCTTCAAACCGCCCCGTAATTCTCCTTCTTGAACACCCCCGCCGCGCCCACCACGCCCGCGGTTCCCGGGAGCAACGCGGGGACGATGCGGCAGCACTCCTGCGCGCTCTTGAAGGCCCGGCGGCGCACCTCGGCGCGCAGGGGCTCGAAGAGCGTGTCGCCCGCGCGGGTCACGCCGCCGGCGATCACGATCACCTCGGGATTGAGGATGTTGATGATGCTGGCGATGCCGGCGCCCAGGAACTTGGCGGTGTCCTTCATCACCTCCGCCGCGTATGGGTCGCCCTGCACCGTGGCCTCGTAGATGGTGGCCGCCGTGATGTCT
>DATING010001398.1:0-2079 GCA_035474555.1 Longimicrobium sp.
GGACGCCGACTTTCCGCCGTTCGCAGCGGGTGCCTGGGACGCCGCGGTGGATGCGCTCGCGCGGGCGCACGGAGAGCTGGTGGATGCGATCGAGGCCTTTCCCCCCGCCGAGCTGGACACCGTCGTGGGCGACGAGCGCGACCGGCCCCTGGGCGCGGGCGTGACCTACGGGGTGATGCTGCACGGCGTCGCGCAGCACTACGCCTATCACGCCGGGCAGATCGCCATCCTGCGCAAGGGCGCCGGCTGAGCGGATCCGCCGCGCGTGGGAAGGTGAGGAAGGCCGCCGGGACGCTCCGGCGGCCTTCGCTCGTTGCGGGCGATGGATCAGCAGCCGTCGCGGATGGCCCGCTCCACGTCGCGGCGGATCTGGTCCGGCGGGTGGAGCGGATGACGGCGCGGATCAGGCCGCCCAGGGGATCTTCGATGGTGATCGTGATGGTGCGCTCCCGGCCCGCGTCACGCGGCCGGGCTCGGCGATCGAGGACCGCGGAGTACACCGCGGCGGAGACGGAGGTGAGCGCCGCGAGGGCACTTCCCAGGATCACGAAGGTCTCGAGGCTCATGGTCGGTCTCCGTCGTAGGCAAGGTACACGGCGCTGAAGCTCGCGAGCAGCGTAAAGCTGAACAGCGAGATGGAGGCGGCGAAGATCGCCGCCGCATTGGGGTCGCGGCGCGCCTGGATCGCCGAGAAGAACAACGATGAAACAGGATCAGGAGCATGCAGGCGCCGCCCGAGGTCACCTTGAGCGTGGCGTACTTTCGCCCGCTGGGCAGCAGCTCGCCGACGGCCGCGGACGCGATCGTGGTGGAGATGAGCAGCAGCTCGCCCCGCGCCGTGACCAGGGTCAGGCTGGGCTCCTTTTGATCCAGTCCCAGGGCCAGGTAGCTGATGAACAGTGGTGCCAGGGCGATCAGGACGTTGAAGATGCACCAGCGTACGAGCTTTTCTGGTCGGCTCTGCTCCATGCGACGCTCCGTCCCCTTGTTGTCTACGTGCTGCGTAGTCTACATGCTGCACTCCCCTGGTCATGCGACCCGGCCCAACGCGCCCGCAGCCGGTCTGATTCAACGGTAAGTAATCACAGTAAACGCGTCAAGGGCGTCCAGAAATTCGTCCCCATGTGGCGCAAAAGCAGCGGAATCGGCAGAAAAACACGCCGCCACCGCCGCGTTCCATTGCCGAGAATCCGCAAAGCCCCGTCGTTGCTGCGAATTGGCGTCCGGCCGCATCTGGCCGCAAAGCAGCGGGGGCGCCGCGCATGCCGCGCGGCGCCCCCGTTTCCATCCCCTCCGGCAGCGGGCGTCAGACGCCCGCGGGCTCCGGCTGCGGCTCCCAGGCCACGATGCGCCCCTCCATCGCGGAGGCCGCGACGGTGTAGGGCGAGGCCAGGTACAGCTGCCCGGGACCGGAGCGCCCCGGGAAGTTGCGGTTGATGGCGCTGATGGTCACGTCCGTGGGCTTGCGGCTCACGCCGGGGCCCGCGTTGATGCAGGCGCCGCAGCTGGGCTCGATGAAGGTGGCGCCCACGGCCTGGAACAGCTGGTCGTAGCCCTGCTCCTGGCAGTACGCGTACACCTCCTGCGAGCCGCACTGGATGTACAGCTGCACGTTCTCCGGCTTGCGTACGCCCGCCTCGTGGTACTCGCGCAGCACGCGGGCGTACATGTCCATGTCCTCCTTCTTGCCCGCCGTGCAGCTGCCGGCGTACGCGATGTCGATGCGCACCTCGTCGCCCAGCTCCTCCACGTACAGGCCGTTCCCCGGGTCGCCGGGGAGCGCGATCATGGGCTTGAGCGCGGAGGCGTCGATCTCGATCACCTTGACGTACTCGGCGCCCTCGTCGCTGTACAGCCCCTCCAGCAGCCGCTCGGCCTCCGCGCGAGCCATCCCGCGCTGGGCCACCAGGTAGTCCACCGCCTTGGCGTCCGGCGCCACGATTCCCGTGAACGCGCCTACCTCGGCGGCCATGTTGGCCATCGTGGCGCGCTCATCCACCGAGAGCGACTCCACGGCCGGGCCGGCGTACTCGATGATCTGCCCGATGGCGTGGCCGTCCTTGATGTACGGGTGGCGCA
>DATING010001399.1:0-2286 GCA_035474555.1 Longimicrobium sp.
GCGGTGCGCATCACCGTGCTGGACGATGCCACGGGCGCGCCGGTGGCCGGTGCCCTGGTGCGGGTGCAGGACGCGGCGGGCACGCTGGCACGGGCCGGCTTCGCGGACCGGCGCGGCACCATCCAGCTGCGCGTGCAGGAGCCCGGCCGCTACGTGGTGCGCGCGGAGCGGGCGGGATACGCGCCGGCCGAGACGCTGGTGCTCTTTGCCCAGGGCGCCCCACCCGCGGCCGAGCTGCGCATGCGCGCGGCCCCGGTGGGGCTGGATACGGTGCGCGTGGCGCTCGTCGTGGGGCGCGAGGTGGGGAGCCAGACGTTCGAGCGGCGGCGCGTGGAGGGGCAGGGCATCTACCTGGACTCGGCGTACGTGTCGCAGGCGCGGGCGACCTGGCCGGGCGAGCTGCTGGAGTCCGTCCCCGGCATCGACATCCGGACGGCCCACGGCCGCATGGGATGGCGCCAGCCCAGCACGCAGATGGGCCGCCGCTGCCTGAACGTGCTGGTGAACGGGTTGCCCTACTACGGCGGCTGGCCGCGCGCGCTGATGCTGGAGGAAACGCTGCGGCGGACGGACGTGGTGGCCATCGAGGTGTATCGCACCTTCCAGGAGGTGCCGCGCGAGCTGCATCGCTACGCGCGCAATCCGCGCCCCTGCGGCCTGATCGTCTACTGGACGGAAGACGGCTGGCAATCCGAGTCCCGCGGCGATGGCAGCGCCCGCCCCTGAGTCCTGGGGGAAGTGCGTTAGTGCGGAAGTGCGTTAGTGCGGAAGTGGCTGATCACACCGGCTGATAATCCGGAGGGAGGCGCCACCGATACTCGCCCGTGCACGATCCCGGGCGTCGGCCGGAGGATCTCCTCGCACGTGATCCGATGGCCGCCGCACCGGATGGACCTGGCCCGGATCGGATGGAAGAATGCCGTTCCCCCGCCTCCCGCCTCCCGCCTCCCGCCTCCCGCACTCCCGCACTTTCGCACTTTCGCACTCCCGCACTAACGCACTCACGCACTTCCCCGTCCCCGTCCCCGGCCCGCCGATTGCATCCCCCTCGCGCCCCGAGTCACCCGGAGCCTAAGTGTATGCGAGGAGCGAGTATGGAGATGCATCTGAAACCGGTTCGGGAGCAGGTGATCGTCGTGACCGGTGCCTCCAGCGGCATTGGGCTGGCGACGGCGCGCGAGGCGGCGCGGCGGGGTGCGCGCGTGGTGCTGGCCGCGCGCGACGAGACGGCGCTGGGGCGCATCGTGGCCGAGATCCGCGCGGAGGGTGGCGAGGCCGTGTACTGTGTGGCGGACGTGGGGAGCCACGAGGACATGCACGCCGTGGCCGACGTGGCCCTGCGCGCGTTCGGCGGCTTTGACACGTGGGTGAACAACGCGGGCGTCTCCATCTACGGCCGCATCGAGGAGGTGCCGCTGGAGGACGCGCGGCGCCTGTTCGACACCAACTACTGGGGGATGGTCAACGGCTGCCACGCCGCCCTTCCGCACCTGCGGTCGCACGGCGGCGCCATCGTGAACATCGGCAGCATCGTGAGCGAGCGGGCCGTGCCGCTGCAGGGGCACTACAGCGCCAGCAAGCACGCGGTGAAGGGCTTTACGGACGCGCTGCGGATGGAGCTGGAGCACGACGGCGCCCCCGTCTCCATCACGCTGGTCAAGCCGGCCTCCATCGACACGCCGTTCACGGAGCACGCGCGCAACCTCATGCCGCATGAGCCGGACCTTCCGCCGCCCGTGTACCGGCCCGAGACGGTGGCGGATGCCATCCTGTACTGCGCCAGCCATCCCAAGCGCAACGTGACCGTGGGCGGCGGCGGGGGGATGAACGCCGTGCTGGGGATGGTGGCCCCGCGGTTCACGGACCGCATGATGGAGGGCACGATGTTCCAGGCGCAGCAGCGCGACGAGCCGCGGCGTGCCAACCGGCGCGACAGCCTGTACCAGCCGCCGCTGGAGAACGGGCGGATGCGGGGGAGCTACGACGGCCACGTGGCGCGGACGAGCGCGTACACCAAGGCCACGCTGAACCCCGCCCGCACGGCCCTGGCGCTGGCGGCCGTGGGCGCGCTGAGCGCGGTGGTGGCCGCGGGGGTGCGGCGCCGCGCGGAGGTGGACGTGGAGGTGGAGCTCGCGCCCCGCGGCGACGGTCTCTCGTACACCCGCCCGCGCGACGAGACGCGGCTGATGGGCGACGAGGTGGGTGTGCGGGCGGCGGACCTGGAGATGCGCAGCGACGACTACGCCCAGCGCGGCGCGGACGTGGGCCGCAGCATCCGCATGGGCG
>DATING010001400.1:0-2583 GCA_035474555.1 Longimicrobium sp.
CGGCGGTTGCGCACGGAGCGGCTCAGGCTCCCCGTCACGGCCTGCCGCAGCGGCTCCGCCAGCCGGCGCTCCACCTCGCGGACCACGTTGCGCACCACCTGCCGCGCCGTCTCGCGC
This sequence comes from Longimicrobium sp., assembly GCA_035474555.1. GTDB lineage: Bacteria > Gemmatimonadota > Gemmatimonadetes > Longimicrobiales > Longimicrobiaceae > Longimicrobium. Next base: position 118 of record DATING010001400.1, read on the forward strand.
GTCTTGGCGGGCATCACGCTCTGCAGGGAAAGGAGCGTGGCGACGAGGTGAACATCCGCCTCCACGGCCTCCAGCAGCTCGGGCTCGAACAGCATTTGCCGCAGCCCCAGCCGCTCGAAGGCGTCCTGCTGCATCACCCGGACGACGCTGGACGGGAAGTAGCCGCGGATGTCGCCCAGCCACCGGGCCACGTTGGGCGCGCTGGCGCCCAGCCCGCCCTTGCGGCCGGCCCCCTCGCCCTCGCCGCGGCCGTCGTACAGCGCGGCCAGGGCGCCGTCCATGCGCAGGTCCGTCTCGCCCAGCCCCACGCCCGTACCGTCCACCTTCTCGCCGCCGCCCAGCACCAGGCGCCAGCGCCGCAGCCGCTCCGCGTCGCCGCTCATGCGGCCTCCCGGGGCGCGTCCAGCCCCATCAGCAGGGTGATGAGGGGCAGCACCTTCGCCGCCCGCTCGCGGTCCACGTCCTCCGTGTCCGCCGCCGCCGCCGTCCCCGCGGACGGCGCTGATCCGCCGCGCCGCGCCATCTCGCCGATGCCGCGCCGCTCGCCGGCCGCGAAGGTGCTGAAGGTGCGGCGCAGCAACGGCAGCAGCTGTGTGAAGGCATCCGCATCCAGCCCCGCCAGCCACCCGTCCAGGATGCCGAACAGCCGCGCATCGTGCAGCAGCACCAGGCCCGCGCCGGCCAGGAATCCCTCCACCCACGCGCCCGCCGCGTCCGGTGCGGAGGCGGTGGAGAGCGCCAGCCCCAGCCGCCGCCCCGCCTCCGCCGCGTCGGTCGCGCCCACGTCCAGCAGCAGCCGCACGACCCGGCCCTGCACGTGGCCATGGACGCCGGCGCCGTCCGCCACGCGCAGCAGGGCCTCCGTCCACAGCTCGCGGTGCGCGTCGTCCTGCAGCAGCGAGACGGCCGCGTGCACGGCGGAGATGGAGGCCGCCATCACCCCCGCCGCCTCGTCGTCCAGCGAGGCGGTGGCGAGCGGAAGACCGACGGCGATGCGCGCGACCAGGCCGTCCACCACGTGGCCCAGCAGCTCCGTGTCCGTGCCGCGCACGTCGCCGTAGCGCAGCACCTCGGCCAGGGGGGGCAGGGCCCCCATCAGGTGCCGCAGGTCCGCCGCGCGGGCGGCCTCGGCGTCGATGCGGGCGATGAGGTGGCGCGCGGCGGCGGGGAGGTCGGCCAGCAGCGTGCGGTCCAGCAGCCCGGTGAGCGCGGGGAGGTCGTCCGCGCGGTCCGCCTCGCCGCGCACCCGGCCGTCCGCGGCCTCCGCCACGGTGTTGCCCCACACGGCGGCCTCGATGATCCGCACGGCGAACTCCGGCTGCCAGCGCAGGCGCCAGTGCTCGTGAAAGGTGCCGCGCTTGCCGCGGACGCGCTGGTCATCGCCCCACGGCAGGCCCAGGAGGCGGAGTCGATGCAGGAGGCGGCTGCGGTCCAGGTCCGTCTCCTTGCGCAGGTCCAGCTCCAGCACGCGCTCGCCCGCTTCCGGGGCCATGCGCAGCCGCTTTTGCTCGCGGGCCAGGTCCTGCTGCAGGGGGACGGCGGGCGTCTCGGCAGGGACGGCGCCCAGCCGCTCGCCCACCACCAGGTGCTCGTGGATGAGCTGGAGCGGGAGCGACGTGCCGTCCGCCGCGCCGCCGCCCCAGAACACGGCGTCCGCCGCCTGGTTCAGCTCCGCCAGGCCGGGGAGCGCCAGGCCGCGCAGGGCCGCCACCGTGCCCGCCAGCCGCGCCGCGTCGATCACCTGCGCGGTGGAGGCGGACAGGTCCTGCTCGCGGAGCAGCTGCGCGGCGCGCGTGAGCCAGCGGATGGCCACGCCCTCCGCGTCGTGCTCCTGCGTGGCCCACAGGTGGTCGTACCAGCCGGGCGACGTCACGCCCGCGCCGTACCCGCTGTCGAACGAGAGGCGGCCGTACGTCCACGGCACCCAGGTGGTCGCCAGCTTCGTCTTCGGCAGTCCCTTGAGGAGCGCGGCGTCGTCCTTGACGGCGGCCTTGCGCATGAGGGCGGGCGCGTGCCATGCGCCGCAGACGACCGCGATACGCGCGTGGCCCTCGCGCTCGGCCGCGCGGATCTGCTGGCGCATGTACGCCTCGCGCTGCTGCTCGCGCAGGGGCTCGGGGAGGGCGAGCTCGTCGCGGAGGGCCGCCATGGCCTCCAGCACGGCCTCGAACAGCCCCTCGTCGCCGCGGCGGTGCTCCACGAGCTGCTCCCACCAGCGCTCGCCGTCCGGCTGTCCCGCCGCGCGCGCCAGCCAGTTCAGCGGGTCTTCGCGGATGTGCATCGGCTCGTCCGCATCCGCCGCATCCCCGTCCGTGGCCTCGGTGGATGCAGGATCGGCGGATGCATCGCCCGGCGCGGCTGCATCGACCGAATCGGCAGATGCAGGATCAGCGGAGGCGGATCGGTCGATCGAATCAGCCGATGTGGGATGAGCGGATGCGGTACCGGCGGATGGATTGCCATCGG
>DATING010001401.1:0-4367 GCA_035474555.1 Longimicrobium sp.
CGTGCGCAACGGCACCTGGCTCACCCCCACGCTCACCCAGCTGCGCGGCGCCCGTGCGGAGCCGGAGCTCGCGGAGGATGCGCGGATGCGCTTCGTGCCCGCCGCGCTGGCGCAGCGCTGGCGCGAGGGGCTGCGGCCGCAGACGGACGACGACCGCCGCATCCAGCAGCTGCAGGCGCGCGCCGTGGGCATGGCGCACACGGCCGGCGTGCGGATGCTCGCGGGGACGGACGCCAGCGACGAGCCGTTCGTCTACGCCGGCTCCACGCTGCACGAGGAGATGTGGCTGCTGGTGGAGCTGGCGGGCATGACACCCCTGCAGGCGCTGAGGACGGCCACGCTGAACCCAGCCCTGTACCTGGGCACCGCGGATTCCATGGGGAGCGTTCGGGCGGGGCGGATGGCGGACCTGGTGGTGCTGGATGGCAATCCGCTGGAGGACATCCACAACACCATGCGCATCCACGCCGTGGTCGCCAACGGCCGGCTGATCGATGCGGCAGAGCGCGAGCGCCTGCTGGCCCGCGCCGCGGAAGAAGCCGCCCGCGCCGGCACCTCCGCCCCCGCCCGCCAGGAGGATTGATCGGGCCGGAAATCGTCTCCAGCGCTTTGTTTTCCTGAGGGAGGCGCCGCCGGTCCCGTCCCCCGCGCGGTCCATGGCGCCGCCGAGGATCTACCGTCCCGTGCTCGACGGCCGCCACCCGGCGCGGGCTTTCACGGTCGTGGAGACGCGGTGCCGGTGCGGGGGAGCGACGGTCATGCACGGCATCGTAGATCCTTCGGTCGCGCGCAAAGGGTTGCGCACGCTGATGTTACGGGCGTGCGCTCCCTCAGGAGAGAAAGGCCACCACCGTTCCGCCAATTTGGCCGCCCCCGCGCAACGCCCCCTCCGCTCGCTTAGGCTCGCACCTCCCCCAAAAACCCCTGGGGGAGGTTGAACAGATTCGGGCTTGGGGCGAGCGGCCTTTCATCCTGCAGGGTGGGCGAAGCGCCGAAATGACTCAGGAACTCGGTCGCGGGCGGAGATCGTCGTGGTGTCCGCGGAGGCGGACAGTGTGAAGTTGTAGCCGCGAATTCATTCGCTCGCCGCGCTCGATCGCTGGCGCAATCAGACGCACAGCGGCCCGCGACCGAATGCCGGTCGCGGGCCGCTTGCTTCGTGCGGATGCGGGTTCGACTACGCGCCGAGCGCGGACAGGCGCAGGAGCTCGTCGTGCACGCGCCCGTTGCTGGCGGCGATGCCGCGCCACTGCGGCTCCGGCCGGTTGAACTCCGCGGGGGTGCCGTCCAGCCGCGTGGCGCGCCCGCCCGCCTCCTGCACGATGACGACGGCCGCGGCCACGTCCCACTCCGCCTTGGGCCCGCGCGAAACGAACGCCTCTGCCCCGCCCTGCGCCACGCGGCACATCTTGTAGGCCGTGCTCCCCAGCGGCTCCACGCGCCAGTCCGCCGCGAACGCATCGAACTCGCCGCGCTTCATCTCCCAGCGCGACGCCACCATGCGCGGCGACTCCGCCGGCCCCACCCCCGACACGCGGATGGGCGCGCCGTCGCAGAACGCGCCGCCGCCCTCCAGCGCGCTGAACATCTCGCCCGTGACGGGGTTGTGCACCACGCCGGCGACGGCGCGCCCCTCGTCCACCAGCCCCACGCAGATGGCGAACTCCGGCCGCCCCGCCACGAACGAGTTGGTGCCGTCGATGGGGTCCACCACCCACAGCCGCGCGCGCTTGAGCCGCTCCGGCGAGTCCGCCGTCTCCTCCGACAGCCAGCCGTAGTCCGGCCGCTCGCCCAGGAGAATGCGATGGAGGATGCGGTCGGCGGCCAGGTCCGCTTCGGTGACGGGCTGGTCCGCGGACTTGTAGCGCACCTCCTGCTCCACCCGGAACGCGCGCATGATGGATTCGCCCGCCGCACGCGCCGCGCGGACGGCCAGCTCCAGGTCCGATTCGTAGGGATTGCTCAACTCAGCCTGCCTGAAATCGCGCTGCCATCAAAACCGCGGCGCGCATGAAGATGATGTAGATCGGCTCCGGACCGGGCGATCGGCGCGAATGGCCGGCGGTGGTCCGGAGCGAATGAATTCGCCGCTGGAAGTTCGCGAAGTCCGCCTGCGCGGACTGCGAGCGCGGCGTCCCGCACGATCCACCGGCCTCCAACGACGGCGGAGCCGGTGGTGAAAGCAGTTGAAGCCCTGTTCGCAGAGCGCGTCAGCGCGAGACAGGGCTTATCGCATTCCCAGCGGCGGCTTTAGCCGCTCAGGACGGAACTCGGCCCCGTCCCCACTGCCCTCATCCCCGCCCCGCCTGGTTCTTCCAGCTGACGCGGCGGGTGGCGCGGGGGTGCACGTCCAGGCGCTTGGCCCAGGCGCGAAAGTCCGCGCCGTGGTCCGGCTTGTGGCCCTCCACGTGCTGCCACAGGTGGATCATCTCGTGCCGCAGCGTGTGCTCCGCCTCGCCCGGGGTGGCGTGCGTGCACAGCTTGCGCGAGATCACGATCTCCAGCGGGTTGCTGCAAAAGTGGCCGTTGCGCCGCCGCATCTGCCCGCTCAGGAACAGCGGCACCTCCGGCAGCGCCCCGCCGAACCGCTCCGCGTTCACCCGCCGGAATTCCTCGCGCAGCCGCTCCAGGTGCCGCTCGTCGCCGGGCTCCACCTGGCGCACGCGCGGGCGGCGGCGCGGCACGGCCGAATCCGCCGGGATGCCGTTGATGAACGCGCGCACCACGGCCTTGGCCCGTTCGCGCGTGCGGGCGTCGCGGCCCGTGAACAGGCGCGCCACGGCCGCCAGCACGTCCTCCGGCGCCTCCGCAAACGCCACGTTCAGCCGCAGGGCCCGCCCCCGCTCTGCCGCGGACGCCATGATGCGCCGGTTGCGCGTGTACACCACCTTGTAGAACTGCGGCGTAACGCGGGCGATGACGGCCAGCGTGTCCGCCTCCGAGCGGCCGGACGGCGCCCGCAGCACGGGCTCCGGCCGCGGCGCGGCCTTTTGCGGCGGCGGGGGATCCAGCCGGGCCGGCTCCGACGGCGTGCGCGGGTGCGCCCCCCCGGCAGACGACTTCGGCCGGGGCCGCGGGGGCGGCGCCCAGCCGAAGAGGTCCAGCACCTCGTCCAGCATGCCGCTCACGCGGTGGCGGCGAGTGCCGGGGGACGCTCCGCGTGGCGGTACTCCACCTCGTAGCCCATTCTGCGGGGCACGGCCAGCAGCCGGTCCATGTCCAGGTCGATGGTGGCGCCCGCCTTCTGCGTCACCTCGTCCTCCAGCGGCAGGTCGAAGTCGTCCGCGCCGAACTCCAGCGCCCGGAACGCGTCCTCGTTCTGCGTGAGCACGGAGGTGCGAAAGTGCTTGACGTTGTCCAGGTAGATGCGGCAGAGCGCCATGTGGCGCCAGTACTCGCGTGGCGTGATCTCGCGCCCGCCCAGCGCCGTGCCGTACGGCTTGTACGTCCAGCACAGGAACGAGAACAGGCCGTCCCAGCCGTCCTGGATGCAGTCGTCCTGGAAGGCGCGGGTGCGCTCCAGGTGCTCCAGCCGCTCGTCCAGCGTCTCGTCGAAGCCGATCACCATCGTGGCCGTGGTGCGCATCCCCGTTTCCACGATGGCGCGCTGGGCCTGGAAGTACTCGCGGACGGTGTACTTGAACTTGGCGTGGCGCTTTCGGAAATCCTCCGTGAGGATCTCCGATCCGCCGCCCGTGATCCAGAACACCCCCGCGTCGCGCAGCGCCTCCGCGGCCTGGTGGTGGGAGAGCTTGGCGCGGTCCGCCAGGTACATGAACTCGGCGATGGTGAGCGCGTAGAACTCCACCTTGTCGCCGTAGCGCTCGCGGACGGCGGCGAACAGGTCCGCGTAGTAGTGCAGCGGCAGTTTGGGATTGAAGCCGCCGTTGAAGCCCACGAGGTCGCCGCCCAGCGACAGCAGCTGGTCGATCTTGGCGAAGACGTCCTCCCGCGACAGGACGTAGCCGCCGTCCTGGTTGGGAAGCACGTAAAAGGCGCAGTAGTCGCACTGCGCCACGCAGACGTTGGTGTAGTTGATGATGCGCATCACCATGTAGGTGGCGCGGTCCGGCGCGTGGTAGCGGGCGCGCACGGCGCTGGCGAGCGACTTGAGCTCGTCGTCCGATGCGTGCTCCCACAGCAGCCGCGCCTCGTCCGTGGTGATGCGCCCGCCCCCGTGGACCCGCGCCGCCACCCCGGCGAGCGCCGCCTGCACGCCCGCATCCGTATCGAGCAACACGGTGTCTCCCTGTGCGTTGCGACTGGTTTGCGTCATGCGGATAATTTCGCGTGGTGCGGGGGTGGAGTCAATCGGGGGACGGGCGGAAACTGCGGAACTGCGGGGGACAGGTTACAGGTTACAGGTT
>DATING010001402.1:0-5532 GCA_035474555.1 Longimicrobium sp.
CAGCACCTGCAGGCTGGCCAGCAGGGTCATGAACAGGGTCACGTCCTCGCGCCGCCCCAGGGCACGCAGGCGCTCCACCAGCGAAAGCGGGAGCTCCAGGCCGTGCGACGCACCGGCGAACGTCTGCACGGGGGGGCGCGGGCGGTCCGTGGGCAGGTCCAGCACGGCGGGGGCGTCGGCCAGCTGCTCGCGCCAGTACGCCACCTGCTGGTCCAGCGCGTCACCCTCCAGGTTCTCGCGCTGCCACACGGCCATGTCGGCGTACTGCACCGACAATTCCGGCAGGGGCGAGGGCAGGCCGTGCCGGAACGCGTCGTAGATGGCCGCCAGGTCGCGGACGAGCACGCCCAGGCTCCACCCGTCGCTGACGATGTGGTGCATGCCCACGATCAGCACGTGCTCCTGCGGCGTCACGCGGACCAGCGATGCGCGGAACAGCGGCCCGGCCTCCAGGTCGAACGGGCGCGCGGCTTCCTGCGCCATCCGCGCCCGCAGCGCGGCGTCGCGCGCGTCTTCGGGGAGACTGGACAGGTCCGTCTGGGGCAGCGGCACGGGCGCGGGGGGCAGCACCACCTGGCGCGGCGTCTCGCCAAAGAGGCGGAACACGGTGCGCAGGGCCTCGTGCCGGCGCACCACCTCCGTCAGGGTGCGCTCCAGCGCGGGCACGTCCAGCGCGCCGGTGAGCCGCAGGTTGGCGGGGATGTTGTACAGTGCCGTCCCCGGCTCCAGCTGGTCCAGGAACCACAGCCGCTGCTGCGCGAAGCTGAGCGGAAAGGCGAAGATCTCGCCGTCGTCGCCCGCGGGCACGGCGGCAGGCGCGGCGGTGGCCGCGGCCGCGAGATCCTCGGCTTCGTCGGCGGGCGTGGTTGCTGAAGTCGGCACGGTGTAGGGTGCTGCGGTGAATCCGCGCCGGCAACGGCCGGTGCGGAAAGGTCAGCGGGACGATTGAAGCAACGATGCACCTGCCACGCACCAGCCCTGCAAACGTTACCTTCGCAGGCCTGAAAGGAACGAGAATCGCTCCCTGGGCCCGCAAAGCCATCACGCGGAACCGGTTCGGCGCAGGATCTGAAACGTTTGAGAGGCTGCGATAGAATGTGCCGTAAAATACAAGTGTAATGCGGAGTGTCAACCCTGGTCAAAGGCCCACGTTCCTATTGTGCTGTCCCGTTTCTGCCTGGATTTACGGCAACATGGACAAGTCCCCGGCGGTATACCCGATCACGGGGCCGTCCAATGCAGGTAAATGACAGCGGACAAGCTACTTGTGGAGCGTGATCGCTCCTTGATACGGACTGATTTGGATGCGCCCTTTTCCGTCCATCCTGTATAACAATCGATTGATCATCACGGTGGCCTGTTTGTATCGGCACTCCCCCGAACACTGCTCGGAATCGCGTGCCGGGTGCCTGTGATCGTCGGAAACGATGCTTAGTGTCGTAATCGGGGTGGTGCGGAAGGACGCCTCCGCAAGCCTCCCCGAAGAGCATCCCCGCAGAGCCTCTCCCCACCTCCGGATCCGCCCCGCCGCGCACGCTCCAGGGTGTTGCGCCGCATCCATTTCCGCGCCCGGCGCGTGAACTCATGTTTCATTGCGCATCCAGGAAAACACGCGATCAGGGGGCGATGATCACGTTCTCCCCGATGACACCGGGTGCCTCGCCGGCGAAAATCCGCGATGACGCGATGAACAGAGTCGGCCGCCGCGCCGGAGAGGGATCTCGACGGTGTGGCGGAGGGTCCCCCGGCAAGGCGGGCAGACGGGTACGCCGGGCGGATACGCGGCTGCGGCACATCCCCCCCGATCGCGTCCGTTGGGGAGGCGGCCCTGGCGCGTCCCCGAGCGCCGGCGGGGCGTCGCGCGATCGTTACGGGGCGGCGCTACGTTCGGTGCGAGAGGATGACGAGGAGCGATCGCGATCGTGACCCTTGGCGCCGTCCGCGCGCCGCGGCAACGTTCCTGCGAAGCAAGGGGTGTCCGCCCCGTCGCACCCACCCGATTTCCGCATGGCGCGAGAAACCGCCGTATCCACCGAATCCAGGCACCGAGCGGATCCTCCGCCCCCCGCGCGCCGCCGTGCGCCCCGGGGCCGCTGGCTGCGCGCGGGCCTGGGCGTGGCGGCGTTCGGGGCGCTGCTGGCGGCGGGCACCTGCGCGCTCCCGAAGGCGGGCCTGCCCCCCGGCGGCTTCGTGCGGGGGGGCTCGGAAGCGGAGGGGGTGGCGGCGACCCGGTACCGCGCGGGGCCCCTGCGCCGCGGGCTGCTGGGGGACGGGCACCGCGATGCGTGGGCGGCGCCCATCCGCGTGCCCGTGCTGGCGCTGGACACGTTCGCGGGCGGGCTTACGCCCGAGCGGCCGGGCGGCGGCAACCAGACGCGCAGCCTGCACCTGCGCGGGGCGGACGGGCGCGACTACGTGTTCCGCTCCACGGACAAGGACCAGGGCGGCCGGCTGGGCCCGTTCGCCCACGCCACGTTCGGCCGGGTGCGGCAGGACCAGGTGGGCGCGCTGCACCCGGCCGCGGCGGTGGTGGCGGACGGACTGCTGGACGCCACGGCGCTCCCCCACGCCGATCCGCGGCTGGTGGCCATGCCGGACGATCCGCGGCTGGGCCGGTTCCGCGCGGACTTCGCGGGGCGGCTGGGCATCATCGAGCAGAATCCGCAGGACGGCTTCGGCGGGGCAGGCACGGTGGTGGACACGGAGGAGCTGCTGGCCCGGCTGCGTGCCCGCCCGGCGGAGCCCGTGGACGCGCGGATGTTCCTGTCCGCGCGATTGATGGACGTGTACCTGGGCGACTGGGACCGCCACGAGGGGCAGTGGAAGTGGGGGCGGATGGAGGGCGCCGGCGGCCCGCGCTGGGTGCCGATCCCCCGCGACCGCGACTACGCCCTGGCGGACTACGGCGGGCTCCTCCCTTCCCTTGCCCGCCGCAGGGACGCGAAGATCGTGCGCTTCGATGACGAGATCCGCGACGTGGGCGGGCTGATGGTGGAGGCGCGGCCGCTGGACGCGCGCTTCCTGTGCCCGCTCCCCGCCACCGCGTGGGATTCCGCCGCCGCGTCCCTGCGCACGGCGCTGACGGACTCCGCCATCGCCGCGTCCGTGCGCCGCATGCCCGCGCCGTACGTCCGCCTGGGCGGCGAACAGATGATCGCGACGCTCCGTGCCCGCCGCGACCGGCTCCCCGCCGTCGCGCGCGACTTCCGCCGCCGGCTGCGGGAGAGCGGCGCGTGCGGAGGATCGGCGGCGGGACGCTGACGGATCCGGTCCAGCGTTCCTCTCCCCACTGCACCTCGCCTCCTGCCCGCAGACGGCGCCCCTATCTCATCCCTGCCCCGTAGGGCCCGGAATAGATGAGAGCTCCGCGCTGCCCTTATACACGCGCTGACGCACGTTTCCAGTCCAAATACATCTACACAGTTGCTGCGTCACTCTAATCAATAGGACTGCCGCTCCATCATCACCCCCAACCCACCTCACATTTCCAGAAAATACTGACGATTTTAGGTGTCGTCCTTTTTGGCACCACACGTGCCTTGGGGGAGAGTGCATGACACCCTCATCAACCCTCTCTTCACCCCAGGAGGCACCATGTCGGAAAACCTGCCCATCCCCGCGACCAACGAACTCGGCCTGTCGGAAGAGGATCTCGACGCCGTGTCCGGTGGCGGGCCCGGCGACATCGTCGGCGAGGAGGGAACGACGGTCATCACCAGCACCACGATCATCGTCGATCCCCGCTAGGGGCCAGCGCACGGCCCCCGGAGCATCGTACCCTGTTCGGGTGCTCCGGGCGGCCGTTCTTTTCCCACCCGGAACCCCACGGCGGAACGGAAACCCGGCCCGGCCCCCAGGCCAACGACCTCGGCCCTCTCGAGTATCTCACCGAATCCGGTGGCGGAGCAGCCTCTTAACCCACGCAGATGGACGCGAGATGGAAACCCTGGAGAAGCCGCGCTCGCCCGCCCGGAAGGTGCCGCTGGACGGATGGAGCATCGCCGCAGGGGGTGGTGCGAGCAGCGTAGATGACCTGAACCGGATCGGCCGCACCATGCTGGATACGGCCATCTGCGCGCGCGCATCCCACGACGGCAAGGCGGCCATGGCCGGTGAAGACGCCTCATCTCCCGGGATGCGGCGGCCGGAGCGCGAATGGCTGGCAGACGCGGAACAGGCCTTTCGCCAAGCCACCGCTGCCGATGCCTCGAACGTGGACCTGCATCGCAAGCTCGGCCTGGTGCTCATCCACGCGGGGAAATGCGAGGAAGCGATCCATACGCTGAACACGGCAGTCCGGCTGGCCCCGGACAACGCCGACCTGTCCATGCTCCTGGCGGATGCGCAGCGGACGGGGGGCGACTACGACGCGGCGGTGGACACACTGCAGCAGTTCGTTGCGCGCGAGCCCGGCAACGTGCATGCTCGCCTGCTCCTGTTCGCCATGCTCTACATCCAGGGCGACCATCTCCGTGCATGGACGGAGTACGAGTGCCGGGTGCAGGCGTACTCGTCCGATTTTCCGCAGCCCCTGTGGGACGGCAGTCCGCTGGATGGCCGGACCATTCTCCTGGACGCGGAGCAGGGGCTGGGAGACCAGGTGCAGTTCATCCGCTATGCCCGCCTGGTAAAGGAGCGGGGCGGCCGCGTGGTGGTGAAGTGCAGCCGCAACCTGTACCGCCTGCTGCTCACCTGCGACGGCGTGGACGAGGTGATCCCGCCGGGCGAAGAGCTTCCCCCGTTCGATTGCCGGATCTGGCTCCTGAGCCTGCCCCACGTGCTGGGCACGACCCAGGATTCCGTCCCCGCACGGGTTCCGTACGTGCATGCCGATCCGCACCAGGTGGAGCGCTGGCAGGGCATCCTGGGCCGCTTTCCGGGGCTGCGCATCGGCATCCACTGGGCCGGCAACCTGGAGAACAGGGCGGGACTGGATCGGCAGCTTCCGCTCTCCTGCTTCTTTCCGCTGGCACGGATCCCCGGGGTGCAGCTGTTCAGCTTGCAGAAGGGCGCGGGCGCGGACGCGCTGGACGAGCGGCCCGAAGACCTGTCGCTCCCGAGCCTGGGACCGTACTTCAAGGACCTGCAGGATACCGCGGCCGCCGTGACCGCGCTGGACCTGGTGATCACCAACGACACGTCGATCGCCCACCTGGTGGGGGCATTGGGCAAGCCGGTGTGGGTGGTGCTCCCGCGGCAGGAATGCTGGCGCTGGCAGCGCGACCGCGACGACTGCCTGTGGTACCCGACGATGCGGCTGTTCCGCCGCGGCTGGAACGCCAGCTGGGACGAGACCTTTGCCGGGGTGGACGCCGCGCTCAGGGACGTGCTCGCAGGGCGCGCCGCGATGCATGCTGGCGTGGACGCCTGACGGCCGCCTCGCCATCACGTAATCGCCAGTGGCTCGGCCCCTCCCCTTAGCGGAGTGGGCCGTTCTTGCCTCAGTCCGCATCTCAACGCAGGCATCCGCCGCAGGGCGAGCGCCCCCCATCCCCGGCCCTTCCCCCATAAACTGCATGGGGGAAGGGAGAA
>DATING010001403.1:0-4685 GCA_035474555.1 Longimicrobium sp.
GATGCGACATCCGCCGATCCGGATTGCGCGACCGCGGTGGATGCGATTGAGCCGGACGCATCGGCGGGCGCGGCGAGCGGGGCAATCGTCGGCGCCGGGCCGGAAAGCGGCGGGGTGGCCGACGTATCCGCCGCGATGGACGGAGCCGCGGCGCGGACGGGCGCCGCGGATGCGCCGGTGGCGGCCGGGGGCGCGGGGGGCTGGGCGGCCTGGAAGCGCATGGACTTCTCGGCCAGGTACAGCCGCCGGAAGACTTCCGCGGGCTGCTCGTCGCGCACAGCCACGGTGGACGCGGCGGTCATGCGGAAGTTGAGCGCCCGGTTGCGCTTGGTCAGGTCCAGCAGCTTGCGCTTCCATGCGTCCAGCGCCGCGCCGATGCGGGCGTCGTCGGAGGGCGTGGCGGGCGTGGGCGTGTCGCTCATTGCGTGGGACTGGGGAGGGGATGGCCGGACGCGCGGGTCCGCCCCGGTAAACTCGTGTTCGCGGGGCGGCTGGACAAGCGGGAAGGGTGCGGAGTCCGGGCCGAGCAGGCGGGCACGGTCCCAGCCGAGCGAATGAATTCGCCGCAACGACTACACGAAGTCCGCCTGCGCGGACTGTCCGTCACGGGCGAGTGCCACGCCGGCACGGGCCGGGGGAGGGCACGGACGGCTTTCTCCCTTCCCCCATGCAGTTTATGGGGGAAGGGCCGGGGATGGGGGGCGCTCGCCCTTCGCTGGAAACCCCGCTCCTCCATCCCCAGGCGACCTGTACCAAATCGATCCGCCGTGGCACGGGGTGCAACAGGGTGTATCGCAACGAGACACACCGGCAACAAACGTTTCCCTCCGCGCCGAATCCTCCAAACCACCCTCCCGCATCGGGATAGCATGCCTCGATGCGTCATCGCCGCATGCGGTCTCCGTGTTGCCTTTCACCAGGCCGAGGACACCGGTCAGTCCAGCCGCGCACGGCGGCAGCGACGGTGCCCGTTCATCCGGAGGAGACGCAGGATGCGGAGCAGTACCTGGATGGCGCTCGCGACCATCACGATGACCCTGGCGGCGTGCGGCGGCGGCGGCGCGGCCCCCCTCACCGGCGGGCCGGGGGAGACGGGCGGAGGAGGGCTGGCCTCGTTTACCCTCTCGCACCCCGACGGCGCGGTGACGGTGGGCGACACCCTGATCATGGAAGTGGCCGCCCGCGACGGCGCGGGACAGCCCGTGAGCGGCGGGACCCCGCAGTTCGCCAGCAGCGACGCCACGGTCGCCACCGTGGACGCGGCCGGCGTGGTGCGCGGGCTCAAGGCGGGCGCATCCACCATCACGGGCACCCTGACCCTGGGCGGCGTCACCAAGACGGCCACCTACGGCATCGCCGTGCTGGCGGCCGCCACGCCCCCCAATCCGCCGCCTCCGCCGCCCCCACCCCCGCCGCCCCCTCCGCCTCCGCCTCCGCCTCCGCCGCCGGCCCTGCCGAACACGGCGACGGTGCAGGGGATCGAGGATGCGTTCTCGCCCAGCAGCGTGCGCATTGCCGCGGGCGGCACCGTCACCTGGACGATGGTGGACGAGGAGCACGACGTGACGTGGACGGGCACGGCGCCCACGGGCGGCAACATCCCGCGCATCGACCGCGGCCAGTCCGTAAGCCGCACGTTCCCCGGCGCCGGCACGTACACCTACACCTGCGACCGCCACGACGGCGACCACGGCGGCACGGTGACGGTGGAGAGCGCCGCGCAGGCCGTGTTCACCGCCCTACAGGTGACCCCCGCCACCGCGGGCGTGGCCGTCGGCGCCACGGCGCAGCTCACGGCGACGCCGGTGGACCAGCAGGGCCGCGCCATGGCCGGCCTCCCCGCCGCCACCTGGGCGACGAGCGACGCCACCAGGGCCACCGTCAGCACCACGGGCGTGGTGACCGGCGTCGCGGCCGGCACGGCGACGGTCACGGCCCGCATCACCCAGAACGGCGTGACCCGCGAGGGGATGGCCACGGTCACGGTGGGCGGCGCCACGCCTCCGCCCCCGGTGCCCACGGTGCCGACGACGGCCACGGTCACCACGCCGGGCACCACCTTCAGCCCGGCGAACGTGACCATCGGCACGGGCGGCGTGGTGACGTGGCAGTTCACGGGGAGCACCCGGCACAACGTGACCTTCAGCGGCACGGCGCCCACCGGAGGCAACATCCCCGACACGGACGCCGGCGGCAGCGCGGCGCGGACGTTCACCGCCGCCGGCACCTACAGCTACACCTGCACCCGCCACTCCGGGATGAACGGCACCGTCGTGGTCCAGTGAACGGCGAACGGCAATGCGTGAGTGCGTGAGTGCGTGAGTGCGTGAGTGCGTGAGTGCGAAAGTGCGGAAGTGCGGAAGTGCGGAAGTGCGAACGAGTGAGACGAGCGAGAAAGCGTGGATGCGCGGCGGATGACCGTCCGCCGCGCGGAAGCTGAAGTCGTTGCAGGCTGTCCCCTGTAACCTGTCCCCTGTAACCCGCAGTTGAAGGAGCTGGAACCATGAAGAAGATCCTGACCGCCGCCCTCGTGGCCGCGCTGGCCGCCCCCGTCGCCGTGCTCGCGCTCCGCGCGCAGGCCGAGGCGCCCGCCGCCGCCACCGTGCACGAGGTAAAGATGTACATGGAAGGCGCCAACGCGCGCTTCGAGCCGGCCAACGTCACCATCCGCCGCGGCGACCAGGTGAAGTTCATCACCGTGAACGGCGGGCCGCACAACGTGTGGTTCGACCCCGCCAGGGTGCCCGATGCGGCCGAGGCGGCGCTTTCCGCGGGGATGCCCAACCAGATGGCGCCGCTGGCCGGACCGTTCGTCAACGAGGCGGGCGCCAGCTACACCGTCAGCTTCGCGGGCGTCCCCGCCGGCCGCTACGAGGTGCTGTGCATGCCCCACACGGGGCTGAACATGAAGGGCGTGATCACCGTCCAGTAGTCCGCAGTCCCACCCACGGGGGCGGCCGCGCGGCCGTCCCCGCCCACCCGACCGGAGGCTCCGTTGATCCCCACTCGCAGCGCCGCGCGCGCCCTCGTGCTCGCCGCCGCCCTGGCCCTGCCCGGCACGGCCGGCGCCCAGTCGTTGCTGGACCGTCCGCCCAACCTGTCCGGCGGATGGGTGGGCAACTCCGGCACGCTGTACTTCAACTTCCTGCACCGCTTCAGCTCCAGCGACGCGCCCGTCCGCAAGGTGAGCAACGTGCCCACCTTTACCGTGGCCGCCGGACTCCCGCTCCGGACCATGGCGGGGCTGCACTACGCCACCAACTCCGCGCTGGCGCCGGCGTTCCCCAACGAGTGGGAGTTCTGGGCCCGCCACGCGCTCCTGCAGCAGGACCGCGGCGCGCCCGTGGACCTGGCGGGGCAGGTGGGATACAACAACGCCGCCCAGGGCGTGGACGCCGAGGTCACGCTGGCCCGGCGGCTGGGCGGAATGCGCCTGGTGACGGCCGGCCGCGTGCTCAGCGACCCGCTGCAGGACGGCGAGCGGCGCTTCGCGGTCGCGGGCGGCGGGACCGTCCGCATCAGCCGCTACTTCGCCATCGCGGGGGACGTGGCCACGCTGCTGGACCGCGCCGAGGGCGAAGAGGTGGCGTGGAGCGCGGGGCTGCACCTGGCCATCCCCCTTACGCCCCACACGCTGTCGCTGCAGGCCTCGAACACCAACGCCTACACGCTGCAGGGGATGTCGCGCGGTGAGGAATCCGTGCGCTACGGCTTCGAGTTCACCATCCCGCTCACCCTGTCGCGCTGGTTCGGCTCCAACGCGGGCGGCGGGCACGGGGCCGCGCCGGTTCCGCCGCCCCCCGGCGCGCCCGCCGCCACGGCGAGCGTGGACGTGGCCGCCGCGGAGGCCGCCGGCACGCTGGAGCGCGCGGGGATGCGCAACATGGCGTTCGCGCCGGGGCGCATGGAGGTCGCGGTGGGGACCACGGTGCAGTGGACCAACAACGATCCCCTGGCGCACACCGTCACGGCCAGCGACCGCAGCTTCGACAGCGGCCTCATTCAGCCCGGGGGGACGTGGGCGCACACCTTCACCACGCCGGGCACCTACGACTATTCCTGCACCCCGCACCCGTTCATGAAGGGAGTGGTGATCGTACGATGAACCCGCGCGCCATCTACAGCTTTTCGTGCGCCGCATTCGCCGCGCTCATCGCGTCCGCATCGCTGGCGGGATGCTTCTCGGAGCGGGTGGCCGGCACGGAGCCGCCGCCGGCCAACCTGTGCGAGGGCACGCCCGCGAACGTGATCCAGATCCGCAACTTCGCGTTCGTGCAAAAGAGCCTGACCGTAAGCCGCGGCGCGGAGGTCACCTGGGTCAACTGCGACACGGAGACGCACACCTCCACCTCCGACGCGGGCGTGTGGGATTCCGGCGCGCTGACGCCGGGGAGCGTGTACAAGCGCACGTTCTCCGCGGCGGGCTCGTTCCCCTTTCACTGCACGCCGCACCCCAGCATGAAGGCCACCGTCGTCGTGAGCTGACGGGGGAGATGGGGATGGATGAGGATCGTCGGGGAGGGATGGATCGCGCCGGCAGCGGAGCGCCCCCAATCCCCGGCCCTTCCCCCATAAACTGCATGGGGGAAGGGAGAACGTCGGTGCACCGGAGCAGGAATCCTGCTCCGGCGGGTGCCCCTCCCCCCGGCCCCCTCCCCGCTCGTTCCTCGCGGAGAGGGGGAGAA
>DATING010001404.1:0-10517 GCA_035474555.1 Longimicrobium sp.
GCCGCGCGCGTCCAGCACGTACATCCGCGCGTTGGCGATCGGCCGGCCGATCGCCGGGGCGCGCCCGTCCACGGCGCACACGTGCGAGGTCGAATCGATGGTCGCCTCGGTGGGGCCGTACAGGTTGACCACCTCGCCCACGCCCGCCGCGCGTGCCTCTTCCACCAGCGCCGACGAAAGCGGCTCGCCCCCGCAGAAGACGACCCGGCAGGGGAGCGAGCCGCCCGCCGGGAGCGCGCCGAGCACTGCATGAAGGAGGACCGGGACGAACTGGGCGACGGTGACCCCGCCCTCCTGGATGACGCGTCCGATGGCCTCCGGGTCCTTCATCGCGTCGGAGGACAGGAGCAGCATCCGCGCGCCGGTGGCGAGCGGCGTCCACAGCTCCCAGACCGATGCGTCGAACGAGATCGACGTGCGCTGCAGCACCGTGTCGCCAGCGCCGATGCCGAACGCCGCGGCCTGCCACGCAGTGTGGTTGACCAGGCTGCGGTGCTCCACCATCACGCCCTTGGGGCGCCCCGTGGACCCGGAGGTGTAGATGACGTACGCCAGGTGGCCGGGCGTGAGCCCCGCGCCCACGGGGTTCGTCTCCGGCCCCTCCGCCCACGCCGCGGCGTCGAGCTCCACCACCGGGACGTCCAGCCCCGCGAACGTGCCGGCCAGCGACGACTGCGTGACGAGCGCCGCCGGCGCGCTGTCCTCCAGCATGTAGCGCAGCCGGTCGGCGGGGTACGCCGGGTCCAGCGGCACGTAGGCACCGCCCGCCTTGAGGATGCCCAGCAGACCGGCGATCATCTCCGGGCCGCGCTCCACGCAGATCCCCACTCGTGCGTCCGGCCCCACGCCCAGACCGCGGAGGTGGTGCGCCAGCCGGTTCGCACGCGCATTCAGCTCCGCGTACGTGAAGCCCTCCCCCTGGAACGACACCGCCACCGCGCCGGGCGTCCGCTCCACCTGGGCCTCGAACAGCTCGTGGACGCAGGCGCCGGCGGGGAACGCGGCGTCGGTGGCGTTCCACTCCTCCACCACCCTGCGCCGCTCGGCCGCGGAGAGCAGCTCCACCCGCTCCACCGGCTGGCGCTCGTCGGCGGCCATCTCCCCCAGCGCCCGCCGCAGGTAGCCGACGCAGCGCTCCACCGTCCCCCGGTCGAAGAGCGCGGTGGCGTAGCTCATCTCCCCCACGATGCGATCCCCACTCTCGGCGAGGGTCAGCAAGAGGTCGAACTTCGCGCTCTCCGCGGCGGGTCCCGATACGGCCACCGTCTGCAGCCCCGGCAGATCCAGGCTCTCGCCCGCGGTGTCCTGCCAGGCGAACATCACCTGGAAGAGGGGGCTGTGCGCTAGGCTGCGCACGGGGCGCAGGCGCTCCACCACCTGCTCGAAGGGGATGTCCTGGTTCCGCTGCGCCTCCAGCGCACGCGCCCTGACCTGGGCCAGCAGCTCCACCACGCTGGGCGAGTGCGACAGGTCCACGCGCAGCGGCAGCGTGTTGACGAAGAAGCCGATCAGGCCCTCGATCTCGCTCCGGCCGCGGTTGGCGCTCGGCGTGCCGATCACCACCTCGTCCTGCCCCGAGAGGCGGGCGAGCACGGCGGCCCAGCCGGCGAGCAGCGTCATGTAGAGGGTGGTGCCGTGCCGCTGCGACAGCCTCTTCAGCGCCTCCGTCAGCGCCTCGTCCAGCTCGATCTGCAGGGACGCGCCGGCGAAGTCCTGCTTCGCCGGGCGCGGACGGTCCGCCGGAAGCTCCAGCAGCTCCGGCGCGCCGCCGAGCGTCTGCGTCCAGTACGCAGCCTGCGCCTCCAGCACGTCGCCTTCCACGGAGCGGCGGTGCCAGGCGGCGTAGTCGGCGTACTGGAGGGGCAGCGGCGGGAGCGGATCGGGCTCGCCGCGCATGAAGGCGGCGTAGAGCACGCCCAGCTCGCGGTGCAGCACGCCCATCGACCAGCCGTCGGAGACGATGTGGTGCATCGTCATCAGCAGCACGTGGTCGTCCGCCGCCATGCGAATCAGCCGCCCGCGGACCAGCGGCCCGCGCGCCAGGTTGAAGGGCGCGCTCGCCTCGTCCGCCATCAGGCGGTGCAGCGCGTCCTCCGCGTCCGCCGAGGCACGGAGATCGTGCTCCACCAGCCGGAAGGCGCTCTCCCCGGCCGGGGCGATGTGCTGGACCGGCTCGCCATCCACCGCGGGGAAGGTCGTCCGCAGCGCCTCGTGCCGCGCGACGATGCGGTCCAGCGACCGCACCAGCGCGCCGCGGTCCAGCTCGCCCCGCAGCCGCAGGCCCGTCGGGATGTGGTAGGTGCTGCCCAGGTTCCCCATCTGCTCCAGGAACCAGAGCCGCTGCTGCGCGAACGACAGCGGGATCGCGGACGATCGATCCACCGGCGCGATCGCCATCGCCTCGGCCCGCGCGGCCGTCTCCAGCCCCCGCGCGAAATCCGCCAGCACCGGCCGCTCGAACAGGTCACCCGGCACGGCCTCCACGCCCAGCGCCTGCCGCACGCGGGAGACGACGCGCACCGCCAGCAGCGAGTGGCCGCCCAGGTCGAAGAAGTGGTCGCTGCGGCCCACGCGCTCCGCACCCAGCAGCTCAGCCCAGATCGCCGCGACCGCCTCCTCCGCCCTGCCCGACGGCGCCTCGTACCCGCGCGTGGCGAACGCATCGCCGTCGGGCGCGGGGAGCGCCTTGCGATCCACCTTGCCGTTCGGCGTCAGCGGAAGCGCGTCCAGGCGCACGTACGCCGCCGGGACCATGTATTCGGGGAGGCGCTCGGAGAGATGCGCCCGCAGCGTCTCCGCGTCCGCGTCGCCGACGACGTAGGCCACCAGCCGCTTCTCGCCCGGCACGTCCTCGCGCACGAGCACCACCGCCTCACGAACGCCGGCGTGCTCCGCGAGCCGCGCCTCGATCTCGCCCGGCTCGACGCGGAACCCGCGCACCTTCACCTGTTCGTCCAGGCGACCCAGGAACTCCAGCTCGCCCCGGGCCGACCACCGCACCCGGTCCCCCGTGCGGTACAGCCGTGCGCCGCCTTCGGTCGAGAACGGATCGGGGACGAAGCGCTCCGCCGTCAGCCCCGGCCGGCCCAGGTAGCCGCGCGCCACGCCCACGCCCCCCACGTACAGCTCGCCGGCCACGCCGACCGGCGCCGGCCGCCCGGCCGCGTCCAACACGTACACCCGCACGTTCTCCAGCGGCCGGCCGATCGCCGGCGCACGCCCGTCCGCCTCGCAATGGGCGGAGGTCGCGCAGACCGTGACCTCCGTCGGTCCGTACGCGTTCACGAAGACGCGCCCGGCGCTCCACCGCTCCACCGTGGCGGCGTCCACCGCCTCGCCCGCGCTCACCACCGTGCGCAGCTCCGGCAGGTCCTCCGGCGCCAGCATGGCCAGCACCGACGGCGGCAGCGTGGCCACGGTGACCCGTCCGCGCCGCAGCGTCTCCAGCAGCCCCGCGCCCGGGAGCAGCGCGTCGCGCGAGGCCATCACCAGCGTGGCACCGGCCAGGAGCGCGCCGAACACCTCCGCCACCGCCGCGTCGAACGAAAACGAGGCGAACTGCAGGACGCGGCTGGTGGAGTCGATGCCGAACCTGCGGGCCTGCGCGTACGCCAGGTTGGGCACGCCGCGATGGGGCACCATCACCCCCTTGGGCGTCCCCGTGCTCCCGGACGTGTAGATCACGTACGCCAGGTGGTCGGGCAGCACGCCGGCGGCGGGCGCCTGCGCGCTCTCGGCCTCGATGCGCGCGCGGTCCGCGTCCAGGCAGACGACTTCGGCGGCGTGGGGCGCGAGCCCCTCGGGCAGGGGCAGGCGGGTGAGCAGGAGCGGGGCGCCCGAGTCGGCGAGCATGAAGCCCAGGCGCTCGGCGGGATACGCCGGGTCCAGCGGGACGTAGGCGCCGCCGGCCTTGAGCACGGCCAGGAGAGCGACGACCTGCTCCGGGCCCCGCTCCAGGCAGATGCCCACGCGCGTCTCCGGGCCCACCCCGCGGCGCCGCAGGTGGTTCGCCAGCCGGTTGGCGGCGTGGTCGAGCGCGGCGTAGCTCAGCGTCTCGTCGTTCCAGGCGACCGCCACCGCGTCCGGCGTGCGCGCCGCCTGGGCTTCGAACAGGTCGTGGACGCACGCGTCCGCGGGGAACGCGGCGTCGGTGGCGTTCCACTCCTCCACCACCCGGCGCCGCTCGGCCGCGGAGAGCAGCTCCAGCCGCTCCACGCTCCCCCGCTCCTCCGCCACCATCCCGTCCAGCACCCGCCGCAGGTACCCCAGCCAGCGCTCCACCGTCTCCGGCTCGAACAGGGCGGTGGCGTACTCCACCATCCCCTCGATCCGCCCGCCCTCCTCCCAGAGCGACAGCGCGAGGTCGAACTTGGCGCTCACCTGCGCCGGCGCGTCCCCGGAATCCGCCGGGTCCAGCGGGCCCAGTGCCAGCCCCGGCAGCTCCAGCCTTGCCCCGGGCGCGTTCTGCCAGGCGAACAGCACCTGGAACAGCGGCGTGTGCGCCAGGCTGCGTGCCGGCTGCACCCGCTCCACCACCTGTTCGAAGGGGATGTCCTGGTTCTGCTGCGCCTCCAGCGCCCGCGCCCGCACCTGCCCCAGCAGCCCGGCGACCGTGGGCGCGCCGGAAAGCTCCACGCGCACCGGCAGCGTGTTGACGAAGAAGCCGATCAGGCCCTCAATCTCGGCGTGGCCGCGGTTGGCGCTCGGCGTGCCGATCACCACGTCGTCCTGGCCCGACAGCCGGGCGAGCACGGCCGCCCAGCCGGCCAGCAGCGTCATGTGAAGGGTGGCGCCGTGCCGCTGCGACAGCGTCTTGAGCGCGCCGGTCAGCGCCTCGTCCAGCGCCACCTTCAGCGACGCGCCGGCGAAGTCCTGCTTCGCCGGGCGGGGGTGGTCGGTGGGCAGCTCCAGCAGCTCCGGCGCACCGGCGAGCGTCCGGGTCCAGTACTCCGCCTGCGCCTCCAGGACGGGCCCTTCCACCCGGCGGCGATGCCACGCCGCATAGTCCGCGTACTGCACCGGCAGCGGCGGCAGCGGATCGGGCTCGCCGCGCGCGAAGGCGGCGTACAGCGCGCCCAGCTCGCGGTGCAGCACGCCGGCCGACCAGCCGTCGCTGACGATGTGGTGCATCGTCAGCAGCAGCACGTGGTCGTCCGCGGCCATCCGCACCAGCCGCCCGCGGACCAGCGGCCCCTGCGCCAGGTCGAACGGCGCGCCCGCCTCGTCCCGCATCAGCCGAACGAGCGCATCCTCCGCATCCACCGAAGCATGGAGGTCGTGCTCCACCAGCCGGAGCCCGCTCTCCTCCGCCGGCGCGATGTGCTGGACCGGCTCGCCATCGACCGTCGGAAAAGAAGTCCGCAGCGCCTCGTGCCGCGCGACGATCCGGTCCAGCGCCCGGACCAGCGCGCCGCGGTCCAGCACGCCCCGCAGGCGCAGGGTCACCGGGATGTGGTACGCCACCCCCATCCCCCCCAGCTGTTCCAGGAACCACAGCCGCTGCTGCGCGAAGGAGGGCGCCAGGGGCCCTCCGCGGTCCACCGGCTGGATGGCCGGCATCTCCGCGCGGGCCGCCGACTGTACCGAGCGCGCGAAGTCGGTCAGCACGGGGTGGTCGAAGAGCTCGCCCGGCGCCACCTCGGCACCCAGCGCCCGGCGCACCCGCGAGCCCACCTGCACCGCCAGCAGCGAGTGGCCGCCCAGCTCGAAGAAGTGGTCGCCGCGGCCCACCCGCTCCACCCCCAGCAGCTCCGACCAGATCTCCGCCACCGCCCGCTCGGCCTCGCTCGCGGGCGCCTCGTAGGCGCGCGCGGCGAAGGCGTCGCCCTCCGGCGCGGGGAGCGCCCCGCGGTCCAGCTTGCCGTTGGGCGTGAGAGGAAGCGTCTCCATCCGCACGTACGCGGCGGGGACCATGTACTCCGGGAGGCGCTCCGCCAGGTGCGCGCGCAGCGCCTCGGCCGCGACCTCGCCGCCCACCCAGTACGCCACCAGCCGCCGGTCGCCGCGCGCGTCCTCGCGCGCCAGCACCGCCGCCTCGCGCACGTCCGGGTGCTCGGCCAGCCGCGCCTCGATCTCCCCCGTCTCCACGCGGAAGCCCCGCACCTTCACCTGGCCGTCGGCGCGGCCCACGAACTCCAGCGCCCCGTCCGCCAGCCAGCGCGCCAGGTCGCCCGTGCGGTACAGCCGCGCCCCCGGCGTCCCCCCGAAGGAGTCGGGGACGAACCGCCCGGCCGTGAGCCCGGGCCGGCCCAGGTACCCCCGCGCCACGCCCGCGCCGCCCACGTACAGCTCGCCCACCACGCCGGCCGGCACCGGCTCTCCCGCGCCGTCCAGCACGTACGTCCGCACGTTCGCGATCGGCCCGCCAATGGGCGGATTGCCGCGCTCGCCCGCGCCGCATTCGCGCATGGTGGCGCAGACCGTCGCCTCCGTGGGCCCGTAGGCGTTGAGGAGCCGGCGGCCCGGCGCCCACCGCTGCACCAGCGCCGCGGTGGCCACGTCTCCGGCCACCACCAGCGTCTGGACCGCGCCCAGGCCGGCGTCGTCCGGCAGCGGCCCCAGCACGGCCGGGGGAAGGGTGACGTGGGTGATGGCCCCGGCGGCGAGCGCCTGGAGGAGCGCGTCGCCCGCCAGCACCACGCCGCGGGGGGGAAGGTGCAGCGCGGCGCCCGCACCCAGCGCCGTGAAGATCTCGGAGACGCAGGCGTCGAAGCTGAACGAGGCGAACTGCAGGACGCGGCTCGCGGGCTCCACCGCGAAGTCCCGGATCTGCGCCAGCGCCAGGTTGCACACGCCGCGGTGCTGCACCATCACGCCCTTGGGGCGGCCGGTGGAGCCGGAGGTGTAGATGACGTAGGCCAGGTGGTCGGGGGTGAGCCCCGCGCGCGCCGGGTTGGAATCGTCCCCCTCCGCCCACCCGGACGCGTCCGCGCCGAGCGCCACGACGGGGATCCGCACCCCGGCGAAGCGCTCCGCCAGCGCCGCCCCGGCGAGCAGCACCGCCGGCGCGCTGTCCTCCAGCATGTAGCGCAGCCGCTCGGCGGGGTACGCGGGGTCCAGGGGCACGTACGCGCCGCCCGCCTTGAGCACCGCCAGCACGCCGGCGACCATCTCCACCCCGCGCTCCACGCTGACCGCCACCCGCACGTCCGGGCCCACGCCCAGGGCGCGGAGGTGGTGCGCCAGCCGGTTGGCCCGGCGGTTCAGATCGGCGTACGTCAGCGTCTCGCCCTCGTGCGCGACGGCCACGGCATCCGGCGTCCGCTCCACCCGGGCCTCGAACAGCTCGTGCACGCACAGCTCGCGCGGGTACGCCGCGTCCGTGGCGTTCCATTCCTCCACCACCCGCGCCCGCTCGGCGTCCCCCAGCAGCGGCAGCCGCTCCACCGGCCGCCCCTCGTCCGCGGCCATCGCCTCCAGCGCGCGCCGCAGGTAGCCCACGTGGCGCTCCACCGTCGCGCGGTCCAGGAGCGCCGTGGCGTAGGTCACGCCGCCGGCCAGCCGCCCATCCTCCTCGGCCAGGACGAGCGAGAGGTCGAACGGCGCGGCCTCGTTCGCCGCCTGGGCCACGGGCGCCGGCTCCAGCCCCGGCAGCTCCACCCGTCCCGCCGGCGCGTTCTGCCACGCCAGCATCACCTGGAAGAGCGGATGGTGCGCCGGGTTCCGCGCGGGGCTCACCCGCTCCACCACCTGCTCGAAGGGGATGTCCTGGTTGCGCTGCGCCTCCAGCGCCCGTGCCTTGACCCGCGCCATCAGCTCGGCCACGGTGGGTGAGCCGGAAAGGTCCACGCGCAGCGCCAGCGGGTTCACGAACAGGCCGATGAGCCCCTCGATCTCCCGCCGCCCGCGGTTGGCCGCGGGCACGCCGACCACCACGTCGTCCTGCCCCGACAGGCGGCCGAGCACGGCGGCCCAGCCGGCCAGGACGGTCGTGAACAGGGTGGTCCCGTGCCGGCGGGAGAGCGCGTTGAGCCCGGCGGCAAGCGCCTCGTCCAGGACGAAGGCCAGCGACGCGCCGGCGGGGTCCCGCCGCGCGGGATGCGGGCGGTCGGTGGGAAGCTCCAGCCGCTCGGGCGCGCCGGCCAGCGCCCGGCTCCAGTACGCCGCCTGCGCGTCCAGGGTCTCGCCTTGCACCAGGCGCCGCTGCCAGGCGGCGTAGTCGGCGTACTGCACGGGGAGCGGGGGGAGCGGATCGGCGTCGCCGCGGCGGAAGGCCCCGTACAGCGCGCCCACCTCGTCGGCCAGCACGCCCATCGACCACCCGTCGGAGACCGCGTGGTGCAGGGTGAGGAGGAGGACGTGGTCGTCGTCCGCCATCCGCACCAGCCGGCCGCGGAAGAGGGGGCCGCGCGCCAGGTCGAAGCGCGCGGCCGATTCCTCGTCCGCAAGCCGGAGGAGCTCCGCCTCGGCGCCGGCGCGCCCGCGCAGGTCGTGCTCCACCAGGGGGAACGCGCTTGCCTCCACCGGCGCGATCCGCTGCACGGGCTCGCCGTCGACCGCCGCGAACGTGGTCCGCAGCGCCTCGTGCCGCGCCACGACGCGGTCCAGCGCGCGGGCCAGCGCTGCGCGGTCCAGCTCGCCCCGCAGGCGCAGGCGCCACGGGATCTGGTAGCCGTTCCCCGCGCCGCCCAGCTGCTCCATGAACCAGAGCCGCTGCTGCGCAAAGGAAAGCGCCAGGGGCTGGCCGCGGTCCACCGGCTCGATGGCCGGCATCTCCGCGCGCGGCGCCGACTCCACCCAGCGCGCGAAATCGGCCAGCGCGGGGTGGTCGAAGAGCTCGCCCGGCGCCACGTCGGCGCCCAGCGCCTGGCGCACCCGCGAAACCACCCGCACCGCCAGCAGCGAGTGGCCGCCCAGGTCGGGGAAGCGGTCGCGGCGGCCCACCCGCTCCACGCCCAGCACCTCCGACCAGATGCCCGCGAGGGCCCGCTCGGTCTCGCTCTCCGGCGCCTCGTACGCGCCGCGTGCGAACGCGTCGCCCTGGGGCGCGGGGAGCGCCTGGCGGTCGACCTTGCCGTTCGGCGTCAGCGGAAGCGCGTCCAGGCGCACGTACGCCGCCGGCACCATGTACCCGGGGAGGCGTTCCGAGAGATGCGCCCGCAGCACATCCGCTCCGGCCGCCTCGTTGCCCGCCACGTAGGCCACCAGCCGCCGGTCGCCGGGCGTGTCCTCGCGGACCACCGCCACCGCCGCGCGCACGCCCGGGTGCTCCGCCAGCCGCGCCTCGATCTCGCCCAGCTCGATGCGGTAGCTGCGCACCTTCACCTGGAAGTCGGTACGGCCCAGGTATTCAAGTGCGAAAGTGCGAGAGTGCGAGAGTGCGAAAGTAGACGCGTCCTCACGCGAGACGTCGTCGCCCGCCGACGCTCGCACTTCCTTCCAGCGCACGCGGTCCATCACCCGGTACATGCGGCTCCCCGGCTCCCCGAACGGACAGGGGAGAAAGCGCTCCGCCGTCATCCCCGGTCGGCTCGCGTAGCCGCGCGACAGGCCGTCGCCCGCCAGGTAGAGCTCGCCGGCGACCCCGATCGGCACGGGCTGGAGGTGCGGGTCCAGCACGTACACCCGCGTGTTCGCCACCGGCGTGCCGATGAGCACCTGCTCCGCGCCGCGCGGAACGATCGCGTACGTGGAGTAGGTGGTGTCTTCCGTGGGGCCGTAGAGGTTGCCGACCTTCTCCACCGTCCCCAGCCGGTACAGCCCCTGCGCCAGCGCGTTGGGCAGGGCCTCGCCGCCCAGGCTCAGCGTCTTGACGCACGCCGGGATCCCCCCGCTGTGCAGCAGCTCCGCCGCCGCGCTGGGCGACATGCTGGCGTGCACCACCGCCTCCTCCAGCTCCGCCAGCGCCAGCGCGTTCTCCACCAGCACCAGCTTGCCGCCCCAGGCGAGCGTGCCGAAGATCTCGGCGACGCTGACGTCGAAGTTGATGGAGGTGGAGAAGAGCACCGAGGAGCGCTCCTCGTCCGTCATGGTCTCCCGCAGCCAGTGCAGCAGGACGACGACGGACGCGTGGCGGATCATCACCCCCTTGGGGCGGCCCGTGGAGCCCGAGGTGAAGATGAGGTGCGACAGGTTCTCGGGGTCCACGCCGCTCTCCGGCGCGTCGGCGGACTCCGCCGCGATGGCGTCGCGCTCACCGTCCAGGAGGAGGAGCGCGGCCGCGTTCTCCGGCAGGTGCTCCGCGAGGGCCGATGCGGTGATGACCAGCGTGATTCCCGCGTCCTGCAGCATGAAGCCCAACCGCTCGCGCGGATACGCCGGGTCCAGCGGCACGTACGCGCCCCCCGCACCCAGCACGCCGAGCATGGCGGCGACGAGATCCGGCGTACGCGGCAGGCAGATGCCCACGCGCACCTCCGGCCCCACCCCGCGCCGCCGCAGCGCGTTCGCCAGGCGGTTCGCCCGCGCCTCGAGCTCGGCGTACGTCACCTGCTCGCCGCGCCAGGAGAGCGCGACGGCCTCCGGGGTCCACGCCGCCTGCGCGCGGAACAGGTCGTGGACGCACGCGCCGGCCGGGT
>DATING010001405.1:0-2232 GCA_035474555.1 Longimicrobium sp.
GCACGTCGGAGGTCTACGCCAATCCGGACGGGACCGTGTGGGCCGTCGCCCACGGCCGCGGGCACTCCCCGACGGGGCTCACCCTCCGCGCCTCGCAGGTCGAAGCGTTCCTGAACGTCGCCGCGGCCCGTCTGCGCGAGACGATCACCCCGCAGCGCGCCCAGCTGCAGGGCGAGCTGCCGCACCCGGTGTTCGGCGGCGCGCGGCTGCAGGGCGTAATCCCGCCGGTCACGTCGGGGCCGATGTTCAAGATGCGGAAGCGCCCGAGCGAGGTGATCCCGCTGGAGCGCTACCTGGCGGACGGCGCGATGACGCGGGAGCAGTACGACGCGGTCCGCTGGGGGATCTCGCAGGACTTCGGGATCGTCGTGGCCGGCCCGACGAGCTCGGGGAAGACCTTCCTGCTGAATGCCCTGCTACGCGAGCAGGCGCGCGCCATGGAGTCGCCTACCGACCCCGTGTTCGTGCTGGAGGACACCGTGGAGGTGCTGAGCCAGGCACCGAACACCGTGTCGCTTCGCACGACGCCCGAGTGCGACTTCGACGTCCTGCTCTTCATCGCGCTGCGCCTCACGCCGAAGTACCTCCACGTCGGCGAGTGCCGCCGGTTCGCCTTCCAGATGCTGGAGATGTGGTCGACCGGCCACCCCGGTTTCTGCACCGTCCACGCGTCGTCCGCGGAGGGCGCGCTGGAGCGCCTGGGGCGTCTCGCCCGCCGCGACACGGGGCGCAACGAGGGCTGGCTGGTCTCCAGTGCCATCCAGATCGTCGTCGTGATCAAGCCCACCCCTACTGGCCGCCGCATCACCGAAGTGGCGCACTGCACCGGGTACCGGAAAGGCCGGTACCTGCTCACGAGCCTCTGACCCCAGGGCGCTCAGGTACACAACTCCATCACCGAGGAAAACAGACCCATGCTCCGTCTCATGACCCATCCCATGCCGCATTCCGTGCTCCGTCCCGTGCTCCCGCTCAACCGCACCCACGCGGTCGCCCTCGCGGTCGCCGTGCTGCTGGCCACGCTGCCCGCCGACCTCCAGGCGGGCACCACCGTCCCGGCGCCGTTCGGGTTCATCAACGGGATCATCACGTTCATCCGCCTCGCGGCGGTGCCCACCATCGTGCTTGCGCTCATGATCGGGGCGCTCGCCTGGCTGTTCGCGAAGAACGGCGAGGGCATCGTGCAGTGGGCGGGCAAGGCGTTCGTGGTCCTCGCGTTCATCCTCGGCGGCGGGACGCTGCTGGCGACGATCGGGTTCCAGGGCGCGGTCTACTAGCCGTGTCCTCCCGACGCGACGTCGAGCTGGAGCGGCGGCTGGTGCCGGAGCCGATGTACCGGACGCCGCTCTTCCTCGGGCTGCCGCAGCACTACCTCGTGGTGTGGCTCGCGACCCTCGCCTCCGGCGCCGTCGCGATCGGCAGCGGGACGCACTTTCTGCTCGGCCTGGCCGCCTTCGTGTGCGGAATGGCCATCGTGCATCCCAGGCTCGCGCGCGCGTGCGAAGAGGACGCGCTCGCGTTCGACGTGTTCTTCCACTGGCTGCTTCACGAGCACGCGTTTTCGGAGCCGCACCCATCCATCTGGGACCCGCCTGACCGCGTGCGGCCCTCGATCCCACAGCCCTGACGTGGATCCCTTTCTCGCAGCCCTCAGTTTTGGCGGCGGCATGGCCGCAATGCGCGGCTTCGACGCGATCCGCGTCGCGCGCGCGGTACCTCGCGGGCTCCCCGGGAGCCTCCCGTGGGGGTACTTCGCCGCGCCCGGCGTGGTGCAGCTGAAGGACGGGGCGTTCCTCACCGGCTTCCGCTACCGGGGCCCCGACACGGCTTCCGCCACCAACGCGGAGCTGAACGCGCTGTCCGCGCAGATCAACCGCGCGCTCTATCCGTTCCACGACGAGTGGATGTTCCACTTCGACGCGGTGCGGCGCCGCTCCTTCGAGTACCCGGCGGCGGGCGCCTTCCCCGATCGGACTAGCTGGGCGGTGGACGAGGAGCGGCGGCGCGAGTACGCGCGATCCGGCCGCAAGTTCGAGACGGAGTGCGTGCTGTCGCTGACCTACCGGCCGCCGCCGGACACGGCGGCGAAGCTCCGCCGGTGGTTCGTGCGCGGCGAGGCCTCCACGACCTCCTGGGACCGGCACCTCCAGCGGTTCATCCAGGACGGCGCGGAACGCCTGATGGACCGTCTCGGCGCGCGGCTGAACCTGGAGCCGATGGGCTCCGACGAGT
>DATING010001406.1:0-2713 GCA_035474555.1 Longimicrobium sp.
CCCGCACCAACCTGCCGTTGCCCGCTGTCCCCTGTAACCTGTCCCCTGTAACCCGCCGTTCAGCCGTTCAGCCGTTCAAAAGCTCCGCCCAAACCGCACATACACCTCCGGGTCCCGCCGGAACCGCGCGCCACCGATCTCCAGCTCGCTCAGAGGGAGCGCCACGCCGCCCATCAGCTCCAATCCGCCGAAGTAGAACAGGCGCAGGTCCGCACCCAGCTCCGCGCCCACGGAGAACACCGGCTTCGCGTCGCGCTCGGGGGCCAGCACGCGGGGGCAGTCGTCCAGGCACCAGGCCGCACCGCCATCCACGAAGGCCGTGCCCCACATCCGGTCCAGGAACAGGGGGAGCAGCCGGTATCCCCGCTCCACCAGCGCGATGGGAAAGCGGTACTCCAGGCTCCCCGCCACGGCGCGGTCTCCCAGCTGCGATCCCTCGCGGTATCCGCGCACGGGAAAGTCCAGCTCCCCCCCGATCCCCAGCCCCGCCCCCAGCGGCGACGCGATGCCGCCGCCGTACAATCCGCCCACGGCAAAGCCCGGGCTGCGCGAGCCCACGTCCGCCGCCGCCAGCAGCCGCCCCGCGATCACGTGCCGCGCGAAGCCGCCCCACGGCAGCGGCCGGAACGCCTGCGTGCGCCCCGCCACCCGCACGTACCCCAGCGGATCGCCGCCGTCGTCCCCCGGCAGCGCGCGGGTGTAGCGGCGGCCCTCCACCGTCACCGCCGTCAGCCATCCCTCCTCCGGCGTCACGCTGAAGTCGAACGCGCGCACGGTGGAGCGGCCCACCGTCAGCACGGCGCCCACGTCCGGCACGAGCTCCGGCGCGCGGACGTCCGGCGCCAGCTCCGGGTCCGCAAGCTCGAAGTGGCGCTTGCGCAGGTTGATCCCCGTGCTCAGCCACATGTACGAGCGGATGCGCGGGCGCGTCCACGTGGCCACCAGCGAGGCCGACCGCTCCCGCTCCAGCAAGGCGCTCTCGATGGGCGTGTCGTCCGCCCGCCGCCAGTTGCGCGCGCCGAGGGCCACGTCCCAGTCCTGGAACAGCGACGCGCCGATCGTCGGCCGCCCCAGCCCGGCGTACGAGTACGCCAGCAGCCCGTCCACGCGCGTGTCCTCCGCGTAGACCGTGGCCTCCGCGCCGTACGCGTGGCGGTTGATGATGTCCGATCCCGCGATGCCGATCCCGATCCCCGTCCCCAGCTCCGTGCCTTCCGTGAACAGCGGGCTCCACGAGGTGGGCGGCAGCGTCTTCCACGGCGAGTAGCGGCGCGAGGGGCCGCCCGCCGTCGCCGTAAAGCGCGCGGGGTCCGGCCCGGGCCCCGCCACCTCCGCGCGGACGCCCGGCGCGGGCCGCCAGCTGCCGGGATCGAACGGGATGCGGGCGATGTGATAGCCGTCCGCGCGGTACCAGGCGAACGCGACCGAGCGCCCGTCCGGCGACACGTCCGGCTGAAAGGCGCCCGTCAGCAGGTTGGTGGCCTGCAGCAGCCGGCCGTCCCGCAGGTCGTACGCGTACAGGTTGGCGATCCCCGTCCGGTCCGACGAAAAGACGACGTAGCGCCCGTCCGGCGACCACGCGGGCGTCAGGTCCAGCGCGCGGTCCGCCGTCACCTCGCGGACGATGCGCCCCGTCGTATCCATCACCACCACGTCGAAGAGCCCGCCCGTCACCCAGCGCGACACGGCGATGCGCGTCCCGTCCGGCGACCAGCGCGGGTTGGCCCAGTTGACGCCCCGCGCGCTGTCCGCCAGCGCCCGGACCACGGTGCCGTCCCCGTCCGCCATCACCAGCGCGTTCCACTCGCCGCCGCCACGCACGGCCACGATCCGCCCGTCGCGCCGCACGTCCGGCTCCGCGAGGCGCGCGCCGCGGGTCAGCCGGTCCTGGTCCCCGTCCGCATCCACCGCGTACAGGTCGTTGAACAGGCGATACGGATCGATCGCCTCCAGCTGCGACGTCACGATCCCGCTCCCGTCCGCGCGCCAGGCGATGGGCCCCACGCCCGTCCGCCGCGCCAGGTGCCGGATGCGCCCGTCCGCGCCGATCAGCCGCGTGGCCGGGTCGTCCCGCCCCGTGGACTGCGCGAACGCGATGGTCGATCCGTCCGGCGAATAGCGCGGCCACCCCGTGTTGTGGCCCTGCTGCGTGAGCATCTCCGGCTCCGTGAGCCCCGCCGCGCGCAGCGAATCCGCCTGCGCCGCGTAGGCCACGCGCAGCGAGTCGCGCCACTGGCCCCACGCGCGGGAAAAGCTGATGCCGTACGCCTGGCGCGCCGCGTGGTCCGTGAAGTACGGGATCCACCGCCCGCCCACCTCGCGCACGAACGCCGCCGCGCGCTCCGGCCCGTACCGCTCCGCCAGGTAGTCGGAGAACATGGAGCCGTAGACGTACGCCGAGTTACCTCCGGGCCACGACGTGGGCCGGCCCGTCACCCGGTCGATGGAGAAGAAGCGGTTCTCCAGCGCGGCCGTGCGCAGCACCATCTCGTGGTAGCTGCCCTCCACGCGCCCCACGCCCGTGATCCGCGACTCCAGGTAGGTCGCCAGCCCCTCCGTGGCCCACTGCGGCACCGTGGCGTTGGGAAAGAGCAGCGGGGTGCGGCCCAGGACCTTGCGAAAGCCGCGGATGAGGGGGCTGGCGTAGTCCAGGTGGTGCACGTGGGCCAGCTCGTGGGTCACCACCAGCTCCAGCCAGTCGTACGCGTACGCT
>DATING010001407.1:0-4809 GCA_035474555.1 Longimicrobium sp.
AGCAGTAGAACTCACGTGCACAATCAATTTGGCGATCTGGTAACAGTGCTCCTCCATCCTCTCTCCGCGTCCTGCGCGTGAGGCCATCTTGTGAAGCGGGAATGGATGATCGCATGGAATCCCGCGATGATTCGATGCGACCGGACGACAAAACCGCTGCCGGGCACGTGGGTGCCCGGCAGCGGGAGCAGATCGGCGGATGCCGGCGGGTCAGGCGGTCGCGAGGCGGCCGGTGCGGGCGGACGCGTCGGCGCGGCGGGCGGCCAGCACGTTGTCCAGGGCAAAGGCGCCACCGCCGGCCAGGGCCAGGCCCACCGTGCCGGCCAGCAGCACCAGCGGGAACTCGTAGCCGTTCGGGGCAAAGAAGCCCGCCGCCAGGTGCACCTTGAGGATCGCCACCACCATCGTGAACGCCAGGGGGATGGAGATCCACCGCGTGGCCAGCCCCAAGATCAGCGCCAGCCCGCCCACGAGCTCCAGCAGCCCCACGAACGGCCCTGCGATCCCCGCGAGCGGAATCCCCATCTGCGCGAAGCCCTGGGCCGTGCCCTCGAAGCCCCACACGAACACCTTGGTCCAGCCGTGCATGAAGAACACGAGGCCGGTTACCACGCGCATCACGGTCAGGCCCAGCTCGGTGCGGTTGTCGCGGATGCTCATCGTCGTTTCTCCTGGTTTGCTGCCCCTCGTCGGGGCCGGTGGCGCCGATCACGTCCGCGTGATACGGCTAATCGTTCCAACAGGTATCTGGCCGAACAAAACGGCTACTCGCGTTCCCGCGCCTGCTCCAGGATGCCCACGAGCGTGCGCAGCTTCTCCTCGCCCAGGTGCTGCAGCTGGGCCACGTGCAGGTCGTGGATGGGCTGGTCCAGCGGGTCGATGGCTTCGCGCCCCGCGGGCGAGATGCGCGTCCACACTACGCGCCGGTCCGCGCCGCAGCGCCAGCGTTCCACCAGGCCGCGCTTCTCCAGCCGGTCCACCAGCCGGGTGACGTCGGGGTCGCGGGTAATCATCCGCTCGCCGATGTCGCTGGCCGTGAGCCCGCCCTCGCCCGCCCCGCGCAGAATCCGCAGCACGTTGTACTGCGCCGACGTGAGGTCGTGGGTGCGCAGCAGCTCCCCGAGCTCCTGCGCCAGCGCGTTGACGGTACGGAGCATGTTCAGGTACGCCTCTTCTTCGAGGCTCCCGATCGGGCTGCTCTGCTTGATCTCCTGCTGAATCCGCCCCGCCATCGCGCTGCTCCCGTGTCCGGCGTTTCTACATGCAAGGATAATCGTTGCGACGGATATCGTCAACCCTCATCGTTCTGCTCTCTGCACGATCTCTTCGGATGCCGCGGAAAAACAGCACCGCGCTTGTTTTCCTGAGGGAGGCGCCGCCGAATCCGTCCCCTGCACGACCTCTGGCGCCGACCAAAGGATCTACCGTCCCGTGATCGACCGTAGCCTCCCCAAACGGACCCCGCCCGTGACGGATTCTCCACGCCCGGCCTCCTCCGGAGGAACGCACACTGGGCGCGTGATTGCCCGGACGCAGCCGTCGAGCACGGGCAAGGAGATCCTTCGGTCGGCGCCAGGGGGCCTCGGCACGGGAGAGTTCGTGCGGCGCCTCCCTCAGGAAAACAAACGGTGGGGACGCGAAACGCGCGGAGGGCGCGGAGAGCCGTCCGTGGCCCTCCGCGCCCTCCGCCTCCCCGCGTGAAACCGGCCGTCTACCCGCGCCGGGCGCGCACCCGGTAGCGGCGTCCCTCGTGGATCACGTCCACCTCCTCGCCCTGCGCAAAGTACTGCGCCAGCGCGGGGATGCGGCGGATGAGCGCGTAGTACTCCTCGGAGGCGAACTCCACCTCCGTCTCCGGCACGCGCGTGCTGTCGCTGATCTCCGCGTCCTGCCACACCGTGCCGCGCTGGTAGAACGTCCGCGCGCCCACGCGGCGCACCACCTCGCTGCCGCCCGACGTGCCCGTGACGACCACGTCCTCCAGCCGCAGCGCGTCCTGCTGCGCACGTGACCGGCGGCTCTCGTTCACCGCGCCGGCGCCCGTGACCGCCGTCGGGGCCATCGCGGGCGGCGGCGCGGCGGGCGCGGACTGCACCCTCGCACCGGGAACGCGGCCCTGGACCACGCCCCCCGGCCGGCCCCGGCCCCCGAAGTCCTGCGGACCCACCGCGGCGGACTCCGCCTGCGCCCCCGGCTCCAGCGCCAGGAACGACGTGTACGGCGTCACGATGCCAAAGCGCGTGCCCAGGTCCGTGACCTCCTCCACCAGCTCGCGGTTCTCGCCGTGGCTGCGGATCTGCTCCATCAGCCACCCGACGCGCCGCGTGGCCCACAGCCGCGGGACAAAGTCGTGCCGCTCGTCGCGCAGGGGAAAGCGCACGCCGGGGTACGTGTAGGTGCGCCGCGGGCTGGCGTTGCCGCTCAGGCGAAGGGTCACGTCGCGCAGCTCGCGCTCGTTGCGGTAGCGGCCCACCAGCGCCAGCTGCGTCCCCTTGAACAGGTCCGGCAGCACGCGCGGATACACCAGGTCCGTCCGCACCTCGCCCAGGTCCACCGCCAGATTGGTGAGCACCGGGTGGTTCACCTTGTCGAAGAAGCCGCCCACCTTGACCTCGATGTCCTCCTGCGGCGCCACGTAGTCCGCCGTGCCGCCGTTCTCCGCCGCCACCCGGTCCAGCAGCCGCGTGTTCACGTCGTATCCCACGCCAAAGCTGAAGAGCCGCATCCCGTCCATGCGCTTTTCACCCACGTTCTGGATGATGCGCTCCACGTTCTGCTCGCCCACGGTGGGCAGCCCGTCCGTCATGAACACGAGCAGCCGCGGCCGCGTCCCCGTCCGCGGGAACTGGCCCATGGCCTCCATGAGCGCGTCGTTGATGTTGGTCCCGCCGCGCGCGCGCAGCCCCGCCACGAATTCCTCCCCGCGCCGCCGCCCGGCCACGTCGGCGGCGATCAGCCCCGTTTCCATCAGGCGCGTCTCGCCGGAAAAGGCGATCACGTTGAAGCGGTCCGCCGGGTTCAGTCCCCGCACGCCGTAGATGAGCGCGCGCCGGGCCTGCTCCATCTTTCCGGCCGCCTCCATGGATCCGCTGATGTCCATCACGAACACCACGTCCTTGGCGGGATACTCGCGCCGGGCCGCGTCGTCGTTGGGCGACATCAGCAGCAGGAAGTAGCCGTCCTTGCCCGGCTCGCGGTAGGTGAACAGGGACATGGCCACGTCCTCGCGGCCCGGCGTGTAGAAGAGCTGAAAGTCGCGGCGCTCGCGGCGGGCGTCCTGCTCAAAGCTCACGCGGGCGCGGTGGCCGCCCTCGCGGTGCACGTCCACGTCGTGCGTGGGGGAGTAGATGGTGCGCAGCCCGCCCTCCGACCGCAGCGCCACCCGTCCCGCGAAGCGCTCCACGGGCGCGGCGTTGCGGCCGATGCCGAGCGGATAGCGGTATCCCACCGTGCCGTTCTCCGCCCGCAGCACCTGCGTGTAGGTGAGCTCCAGCTTCTTGGTGCCGCGCGCGGGGATGGGAAAGATGCGCGCCTGGAACAGGTTGGGCCCCGCGTATTCCAGCAGGCCGGGGTCGCGCACCCGGCGCACGATGTCTTCGTAGATGCGGCGCGCCTCGTCGCGGGGGCGCACCTCGCCCTCCAGGCGGCGGTCGCCGTCCCAGATGGCGAACTCGCTGATGGATGCGTCGTCCGGCAGGGGAAAGAAGTACGTGCCTTCCAGCACCTGGCGCGTCTCGTTGCGGAACACCTGCGTCACGTGGGTGGTGGCCACCTGCCCCTCGATGGTCGTCTCGAAGGTGATGGATTCCACCGGCAGGCCGGAGCCGAGCCCCGGGCGCCGGCACTCCATGCACTCATCGGGGATGATGACGCCCTGCGCCTGCGCGCTGCCCGCGGAAAGGGCCGCCAGCGCAGCGAAGAAGGATAAGAGCCGACGAAGCATGGGGTCCTCGGGGGGTGAGGGGTGGGACTGCGGGTGATGGTACCCGCCGCGCGCGGGGTTGAGTTCCGTGCACCTTCGCAGCGCGCCGGCCGGGATGCATCCACGCGTCCCACGGGCCGATGTCCGTCGCTCCATTGAACGTTCCATCCCCCGCGATCCTGACCCGCCACGGATCCGCATCCGCCGATCTGCATCCGATCCGCATCCTGCATCCGATCCGCATCCCGATCTGCATCCGATCCGCATCCTGCATCCGATCCGCATCCCGATCCGCATCCGATCCGCATCCGATCCGCATCCGATCCGCATCTGCCGATCCTCATCTGCCGATCCGCATCCGCCCATCTGCATCCCGATCCGCATCTGCCGAAACAGAAGGATTCCTCATCCGCAGAGGAATCGGCGCGTGGCGGAGATCCAGCGCCCCCACCCGGGCTCGCATTACTCGCCCACCCTCCCCCAAAAACCCCTGGGGGAGGATTGAGAGGGACCGGGTGCCGTCGCGGCGGCTGATGCCGATTTCTCCAAAAATCTCCGCGTCGCGGCGGACCACGGCCATCCTCACACGTTGACACGTTCCCCGGCGACAAGTGTACAGAGTACATCGCGGCAAGCGGATTGCGTGGCGCCACGGAAAGCCACGTGCCGTCTGTGCGCGCAGCGGGTGCGGCGGCGTAAACGTTTACACGATTCGGCGGAGGTACATCGTGCGACGGGAACGGCTGGATTCATCGAGCGTGGCGAGCGCGGGGTACGACGCGGCGTCGCGCGTGCTGGAGGTGGAGTTCCGCAACGGCGGCGTCTACCAGTACCTGGACGTGCCGGGCGACGAGTACGACGAGTTCCGCGAGGCGGACAGCAAGGGC
>DATING010001408.1:0-4699 GCA_035474555.1 Longimicrobium sp.
CAACAAGGCCGCCAGCGCCATGACCAGCGCGCAGAACGCCCACGGCGGGCAGGAAACCACGCTGTGGTCCATGTACGTGACGTTCATGCACTTTGGCTGCATCCTGGTGCCGCCGGGGTACACGGACCCGGTGATCTACGCCAGCGGCGGCAACCCGTACGGCACCACGTTCTCCGCGGCCGGCGCCGGCCTGGACGACGCGACGAAGGCCTCCATCGCCTTCCAGGCGCGGCGCCTGGTGGAGTTCGCCGGCAAGATCGCGACGGCCTGACGGGTAACCCCCGGCAGGGAAGGGGACGAACGAAGAACGCGGAGATCCCCGATGGGATCTCCGCGTTCAATCTTCCAGCGGAGGAGGACCAGGCGCCCGGTGCGTACCTACTGCGGGTCCGCGGCCGCGTCCACGGACTTCGGCGTGCGCTGGGGAGACACCGTGAAGCCGATCATCAGCGCGTTCTGGATGTCCGAGTCGCCGCCGTACACGCGGTACCGCGCGGTGACCGCCCCGCGCCCGTTGCCTACCTCCACCACGGGCTCCCAGAAGGTGCCGGCCCGCACGCTCACGTCTTCGCCGTGGCAGTCCACGCAGTGCGTGATGGTGCGCGTCACGTTCACCCACGAGCGCCCCGCATTCACACCGGCGGAAAGGAAGCGCGGGTTGGCCCCGCCCAGGCGCAGCGGGGGCGTGCGCAGCCCGGCGGATACCGAGCCGATGCCCGCACCCACGCCGGACGTCTTTTCGCCCTGCGTGGTCTCTTGGGTGAACGGCGCCTCGTCGCTCATCAGGAGGATGCCGCCGTCCACGTTCAGGCTCAGCACGCGATACGCGACCACGCCGCCCGTCAGCTGCACGCCCCAGGCGCGGCTGCCCACGCCCGCGCTGTCGGCGGCGATGGGATCCGTACCGGTGGTGATCAGGTCGAAGCCGTATCGCGGCACGATGGGGCTCTGCTGGGCCGCGGCCCCGTGGGCGGCGAGCAGCAGCGCCGCGGACAGGCACACGGCGGACGAACGTACGCGCATGGGTGGTACTCCGTTCAGGTATTCGGGTGATTGAAAAGAAGGGGCCGGCGATCACGAGCTACGTGGCGCCGGACACGCATGTCCGGTGCGGATGCTCTCAAGGATTCGTTCGGAAGTCTTGCGGATCGAGCGGCGCGGCGCGGAGGGCAGGGAAGGGCAGCCCTCGCGCGTAAACATGCGCTGGCACGATCGCGCGGACAAGGCCGTGATCGCGCGCTCGGTGCCGATAATCGGCAGGGGGAAAGCCATCCAGCGGCCGAAGCCCGTCCCGTGCCGCGTGGAGCGGTGCCGGGACGGGGCTTCGGGCGTTCCAACGACCCATCGACCCGCTGAAGGAATCAAGCGGAGGGCGGGGAAGGGGGCGGCGCCCTACTTCATCCCCACGGCCGTGCGCATGGCCTTGGTGATGGACTGCTTCGACGTCCAGTATCCATCCCACGGGTCTGCCTTGAGCTTCGCGACGCGCTTCAGGACGGCGTCGGGCGTGAACGCATCAGGATCCAGCTTGGGCGACACCTCGTCCCAGCGCAGGGGGACGGAGATGGCGGCCGCGGGCTTGGCGCGCACGCAGTACGCCCCGATGGAGGTGGCGCCGCGCCCGTTGCGCAGGTAGTCGATGAAGATTTTTCCCTTGCGCGCCGCGATCGTGGCCTTGATGAGGTACTTGCCCGGGTTGCGCGCGCTCAGGTCCGCGGAGAACGCCCTGGTGAAGTCCTTCACCTCGTCCCACGCGTGGCGCTTGGCCAGGGGCACCACGATGTGCAGCCCCTTGCCGCCCGTGGACTTGACCCAGCTGTCCAGCCCCAGCTCCGCCAGCCGGTCGCGCACCTGGAACGCGGAGGCCACCGTGCGCGCCCACGGCACGTCCGGCGCCGGGTCCAGGTCGATGACGAAGCGGTCCGGCTTCTCGAAGTTCTGCCGCGCGGCGTTGCTGGTGTGCATCTCCAGCACGCCCATCTGCACCATCCCCACCAGCCCGGCGGCGGAATCCACGTAGGTGTAGACCCGCTCGTCGCCGTCGTTCTCGGCGATGGTCACGCGGCCGATGGAGGCGTGGAAGTGCTGGTCGCCGTGCTTCTGGTAGAAGCAGTCGCCGGCCAGCCCGTCGGGGCAGCGGACCAGCGTGAGCGGGCGGTCCTGCACGTGCGGCAGCATCCACTCGCTCACGCCGGCGTAGTAGCGCGCCAGGTCGCCCTTGGTGATGCCCAGGGCAGGGTAGAGCACCTTGTCGGGGCTGCTGATGCGCACGCCCTCGATCTCCACGTCCTCGCCCTTGCCGCGCCGGCGCGACGGCGACGGCTGGGTGGACGGCGGCACGGGCCGGGTGCGCGCGGCCGGGTGCTCGTCACGGGTGGCGCGCTCGGCGGCGCGGGCGCGGCCGGCGGGCTGGACCGCATCTCCCTTTGCCGCGGAGGTCTCGCCCTCCGGAAGGTGCGCGGGGCGCTCGCGGACCACGTCCGCCGCGGGCTTGTCTTCGCGCAGCCCCTGGAAGACGGGATGGCGGATCTTGCCGTCCTCCGTCCACTCGGTGAACGCGATCTCGCAGACGAGCTCGGGGTCCACCCACGTCACGTCCTTGGGCCCGCGCCCCTTGCGGCCGTGGTTGATGAAGGGCGAATCCGCGCGCTGCAGCTTCTTGAGCCGGGCGTGGACGTCGCCCAGGCGCGCCTCGTTGAAGCCCGTGCCCACCTTGCCGGCGTACACCAGGTCGCCGTTCTCGTCGTGCACGCCCAGCAGCAGCGCACCGAAGTGGGAGCGCGACCCCTTGGGCTGCGTAAATCCGCCGATGACGAACTCCTGCCGCAGCAGGCACTTGACCTTGACCCAGTCCCTGGTGCGCTTGTGCACGTACTTGGACTCGGCGCGCTTGCACATGATGCCTTCCAGCCCCATCCCGCACGCCTGGCGGTAGAACTCCGCGCCGCTGCCCACGATGTGGTCGCTGAAGCGCACGACGCCGTCCTGACCCGCGAGCAGGGTCCGCAGCGCCTCCTTGCGGTCCAGCAGCCCGGCGGGGCGCAGGTCCATCCCGTCCAGGTACGCCAGGTCGAACGCGTAGAACACCAGCTCGGCGCCGCGGCCGGAGCTCAGCACGTTCTGCAGGGCCTGAAAGCTGGTGGTGCCGCCGCGGGTGAGCACGACCAGCTCGCCGTCCAGCACGGCCGACTTTGCCGGCAGCGCGGCCAGGGCGCGCGCCGTGTCGGGAAAGCGGTCCGTCCAGTCGTTGCCGTTGCGGGTGATGAGCTTCACCTCGCCGTCGCGCAGCATGACGAGCAGGCGATAGCCATCGTACTTGATCTCGTGGATCCACTCGCCGCCGGCCGGGACGTCGTCCACCAGCGTGGCCATCTCCGGCACGAACGGAGCGGGGAAGGCCGCCTTGCGCGAACCCGGCACGGCGGCAGCGGGGGAGTCCGCCCCCTTCTTCGCCTGGGCGCCCTTCGCCGCCGGCGTCTTCGCGGCGCTCTTGGCGACCGACTTCGCCGCGGACTTGGACGCGGCCTTCTTCGCCGGCGTCTTCGCGGCCGTATCCGCCGCCTTGCTCTTGGACTTCGACTTGGACGGGGTGCCCTGGCGGATGAGCGCGTCCGCGGCGGGCGCCCTGGAATCCCAGCGCGCGTCGGCGTCGGCGGCGATCTCGTCCATGGTGCGTCCGGTGGCAACGCTCGTCATCACCTCTTCGGTGATGATGCCCTCGGACTCCGGCCGGGCGACG
The DNA here is from genome assembly GCA_035474555.1 of Longimicrobium sp. Taxonomy (GTDB): domain Bacteria; phylum Gemmatimonadota; class Gemmatimonadetes; order Longimicrobiales; family Longimicrobiaceae; genus Longimicrobium. The sequence goes on from DATING010001408.1 coordinate 3,740, forward strand.
TCGTCATCGTCCTTGAAGAGCAGCCACTGCTCCTTCTGGCCCTCCTCGCCGCGGCGCGAGCGCACCAGGTGCCAGCCGCCCTGCAGCCGCTCGCCCTGCAGGTGAAAGCGCAGGTGGCCCTTGCGATACCCCTTGTGCGCGTCGTCGTCCGGCGTCCACGTGCCGCGGTCCCAGAGCATGACCGTGCCGCCGCCGTACTCCTTTTTGGGGATGATCCCCTCGAAGACGCCGTACTCGATGGGGTGGTCCTCCACGTGGACGGCCAGGCGCTTTACGCCGGCGTCCAGGCTGGGGCCCTTGGGCACCGCCCACGACTTGAGGACGCCGTCCAGCTCCAGGCGAAAGTCGTAGTGCAGGTGGCTGGCGGCGTGCTTCTGGATGCAGAAGGAGAGCACGTCCCCCGTGGGGTGGACGTGCCCTTCTGGTTCCGCGGTGACGCGAAAGTCGCGCTTGCGCTTGTATTCGTCGAGCCCCATTCAGGCGCGCCTCAGGCGGACTTGGCCGTCTTGCCGCGCGGCTTGGACGCGGCGGTGGAGGGCGCCTTGGTCGCCCTGGCCGCCGGCTTCGCGGGGGCGTCGTCGTCGTCCGCGGCGGACCTGGCACCCCGGGCGGCCCGGGCGGGCTTCACCGGCGCCTCGTCCGCATCCGCATCATCGTCCGCGGCGGCGGCCTTCTTGGACTTGCGGGGCGCGCGCTCCGTGTCGGCGGCGATGCGCTCGCGGCTGCCGGTGGCCTCCACGCTGCGCTTGAGCAGGGCCATGATGTCGATGACGTCGCCCTTGGGCTGGGCGATCTCCTCCACGGGCGTCTCGTCGGGCGCGTTGGTGTTGCCGCTCTCGATGCGCTGCTGGATGAGCTGCATCAGGTCGTTGCGGTAGGTGTCGGTGTACTTGGCCGGCTCCCACGCGCTGGTCATCCCCTCCACCAGCCGCTCCGCCATCTCCAGCTCGCGCTCGTTCA
>DATING010001409.1:0-4233 GCA_035474555.1 Longimicrobium sp.
GATCCGCCGCGCGGCGGGCGTGGCGGTGCTGGGCGGGGTGCTGGGGGCGTGCGACTTCATCGACATCACCGACGCCAACCCCAACATCATCACCCGCGCCACGGCGGCGCAGCTGTTCACCTCCGCGCAGGTGAACAGCTACCTGGTGGCCGAGGGGCACGTCACCCACACCGGGGTGATCTGGATGCAGCAGCTGGCCGGCGTGGACCGGCAGTTCATCAACCTGGACATGTACGAGTTCGCCAACGGCGAGTCCGAGTACGACGGGGAGTGGAACTCCATCTACGGCGGCGGCGGGTTGATCGACCTGCGCCGGGGGCAGGCCATCGCCGACTCCGCCAGCTGCCGCGCCTGCGCGGGGCTGTTCCAGGTGCTGGAGGGGTACCTCGTGGGCACGGCCGCCAGCGTCTGGGGCGACGTGATCTACTCCGAGGCGCTGGACCTGGAAACGTATCCCACGCCCAAGCTGGACGAGCAGGCGGCGGTGTACGCGTCCATCCAGACGGTGCTGGACCAGGGCATCGCCAACCTGAACGCGGGCGGTGGCGCCGGGGCCGGCGTGCTGGGGCAGATGGCGGCCGCGGACTTCAGCTTCAACGGTGACCTGGCGGCGTGGCGGGCCGCGGCGCACACCCTCAAGGCCCGGTACTACATGCACTGGGTAGAGGCCCAGCGCGCGGGCGGCGCCTCGGCCGCGTTGGCGCAGACGGCGTGCGGCGGCGACTGCACGGCCAAGGCGCTCCAGAACGCGCAGCTGGGCATCAGCAGTCCCAGCGGCAACTGGGTGGCGAACCATGGCACGGGCACCACGGAAAACAACCTGTGGTACCAGTTCCTGTACGTGCAGCGGTCCGGGTACGTGCTCGCGGGGAACCACCTGGTGAGCACGCTGCAGGCGCGCGGCGACGGGCGGCTGGCGCGCTACTTTGCCCCGGACGCCGCGGGCGGGTTCAGCGGCTCTCGTCCGGGCGCGAGCAGCGCCAGCGTGTCGGGGGTGAGCCGGGCGGCGGACTCGCCGGCGGCGGCGGACTTCGACCAGCCCCTCGTCTCGTGCGCGGAGGCCCAGCTCATCCGGGCCGAGGCGCACTACTACCTGGGCGCCACGGGCGCGGCCCAGTCCGCGCTGGCGGCCGGCGCGGCGTGCGAGAGCACCCACTGGGGCACCGCCGTGCCCGTGAACACCACGCTCACGGGGCCGGCGCTGCTGGAAGAGATCATCACCCAGAAGTACCTGTCGCTCTTCCTGAACCTGGAGGTCTGGAACGACTACAAGCGCACCTGCCTCCCGCGCCTGGCCACGTACCAGCGCCAGCCCATCCCGGGCCGGCTGATCTACCCGGCGGTGGAGCGGAACAGCAATCCCAACATCCCGCTGCCGGGCTCGCAGCCGGCGCGCAACGACAACGACCCCGCCGCCTGCACGTCCGCGTAGGCTGACGGGTGGGATTCCGGACATCGTGCGGCCGGCAGCCCGCGGCCGCACGATGCCCGGGAGTCGGGATGGAAGGCAGGAACGGGGATGATTCCACGTGCACGACCACCGGCGGCCCGATCGGCTCGCCGAACCCGAAAGAAAGTGCCATGCCTGATCGATATCGATTCCGCGGCCGGCGCATGGCCGCCGCCGCTCTCCTCACCCTTCTCGGCGGCAGCGCGTGCACGTCGTACGTAGCGGCCGGGGTGGGCACCACGCCCTCCGCCGGCGCCCTCGTGCGGCTGGATTTCGCCGCGCCGCGGGAGGTGGGGATGGGCTCCGTGACCGCCAACGGCGTCCACACGCTCACGGGCGAGCTGGTGGCCGCGGACTCGGCCACGTTCACCGTTGCCGCCATGCGTGCCATCTCCGACGGCGGCTACGAGACGCTGGGCCCCGGCCTGAGCGTCGAGATCCCGCGCCAAGCGGTGCGCGAGGTGCGGATCAGCCGCATCTCGCCCGCGCGCTCCGCCGGGCTCGTGGCGTCGCTGGCGGGGCTCGGCCTACTGGTCGTCGGCGCGCTCGCGTCGGCCGGCGGGGAGGGCGGCGGCCCCAGCAGCGGCGGAAACACCAAGTAGCTCCGCCGCCGCGAGCCGCATCGGGCGATGATGAAGAATCCGGTCCCGCACACACTCGTGCGGGACCGGATTTTCGTTTCTCTTGGATACAAAAACGCCGCAAGCCCCTGGAGACCGGAGACTTGCGGCGGATTGCCTGCGCGGCGCCCCTGCACGAAAGTCTACGAACCGTAGACTTTCGTACAGGGCAGCGAGGACGCAAAAGAACCGCCCCGGACCGATGCCTTGCATCGATCCGGGGCGGATTGCCCCGGGAGGATTCGAACCTCCAATAACGGTTCCAAAGACCGCTGTGTTGCCATTACACCACGGGGCACCAGCACACGCGGAAGCCCGGATTCCGCCCTCCGCGCGCGCCGAAAGTTATTCCAGCGCCCCGATTTGGTCAACCCGACCGGTCCGCGGCCTCTACGGTGCATGGGTTCCGATCGGACGACGGATCAATGCCTGCCGATCGGGGTTCGAACTCGATCGGCGGATGGGCTCGCGTGCGATTCGCTGCGTCCGCCTCCATGAACTCCATCGCGGAAGACCTCATGATCCCCTCGCACCTCCTGCTCGCCGGCCTCGTCATCACGGCCTTCGCGGCGTGCTCCGGTCCCGAAGCTGAAGCCGGATCAGGTCCCGGGGCCGAAGTGCCCAGCGCTGCCGCCGAGAAGCCGGATTCCATCCTCTTCCTGGTCCAGGGCGCGCCGCAGGCGGAATCGATGGAGGCATTGTACGAGGGCAGGATCGCCCCGAATCCGCAGGGCTGCATCCAGACCGAGGGCCCGTCGCCCGCTACGATCGTGTGGCCGCACGGCTTCACGCTGGAGGATCGCGGCGGGGAGCTGGAGGTGAAGGATGCCACCGGCCGCATCACCGGCCGGATCGGTGGCAGCTTCCGGTTCGGCGGCGGCCAGGTGCCATCGAACAACTACGCGTTCCTCCCCGAACCCGCCCGCACGAAGGCCGCCGCCCGCTGCCCCGGCGACGTCTGGATCGTCGGCGACACCAACCTGCAGAGCTGATCTTACGATCCTATGACTCGGTGTTTCCTTGTGATAAGGAGAGCGACCCGCTTGCGGGGACTGCGTTCGTTACAGATTGCCACCGCTGCATTGCAAGTCCGTAATCTTCGTGCAGGCGCTGCGAAGCTGAGCGAAATGCCTTGTCTTCGCGATCGGCCGTACTTGAGAGTTGTAAAAGCAGGCCATCCTTCCAATCCCGAAGTAACTCGGGAACTTCCGAACGAACCTCAGTCACTAGAGCAACAAACTGATCCGACCGCTTGGCGAGCTGACGCTCGAATCGATCGACACGACTCATGAGTTTTACGATGTTCTTGTGCTGCTCTTCTCCTGCGTGGAGAGAGCGTGATCGGCTAACCTGATCGATGCGACCACCTCCCAAGACATTCGTACTAGCAGCGAGATCGGCCAACGCTCGGTAAGTCCTCGTCGAAAGATCTTCATACCGACGGTAGTCAAGGAGTAGTTTGCGAAGATACTCCTCAACTACGCTTCCTGCAGTAAATCCGACCAGCGCAACTTCTGTTGAATGTATAGCAGCCATCAAATCTATGCGGCCCAATAACAACCCCCGCCGTATTTGCACTAGCGCTGGAATAGCTTGAATTGGCTTGAGGTCATACAGAACTCGAAACAGAAGCAACTGTGCCGCGACAATCAATGTAGCAAGGGCGGGAGCATCAACCGATTGACCAGGTTTGATGAAGGGGATTGTTCCTACGTAGGCAAGCTCAGCCGCCACCAATAAACAAAGGAAGAGAAGCCATCCGAACCAGTATGCCGGGTTGATTTCTGTCGAATGAAGAACTTTATACGGGAGATCCCAGAAACCAACCACTACTACAAACAACCAAGAAAGGGCGCCACATGCATAAAAGGTTGCAGCAACTCCTACTGCCCACCCTGGTACATCAGTTCCTGCCGCAAAGGCGAGAAGAGCAAGCATGACAGCACGAACAGCCCACCAAGCAAAGGCAAGCCGATGGGGTGCATAATCAGTAAACGTGCGGTACTTGATAGCGCCAGGATCGTGATCGTTCTGCTTCAACCATCCCCAAATCGAGCCCGCAAGTGCGTCAACAGGAAGGGACAATACGATGAGCCACTTCCAGAGTTGCTCCACTTGGATTGACGACTCGGACCACGTTGTGAGTGCAGTCCACAGGATGGC
>DATING010001410.1:0-7825 GCA_035474555.1 Longimicrobium sp.
TGTCGGGGTTCTGCTTGAGCTTGCGCGCCAGGTCCTTGATCTCGGCCATGCCGTGCGGCAGAAACTCGTGCAGCGGCGGGTCCAGCAGGCGGATGGTGACGGGCAGGCCGTCCATCGCCCGGAAGATCCCCTCGAAGTCCGCGCGCTGCATGGGCAGCAGCTTGGCGACGGCGATGGCCCGCGCGGCGCCGCTGTCCGCCAGGATCATCTCGCGCACGGCGTCGATGCGGTCGCCCTCGAAGAACATGTGCTCCGTGCGGCACAGCCCGATCCCCTCGGCCCCGAAACGCCGCGCCACGACGCTGTCGTTGGGGGTGTCGGCGTTGGTGCGCACGCGCAGGGTGCGGTACGAATCCGCCCACTCCATCAGCCGGCGAAAGTCGTCCGTGGGCTCGGGCTCCACCGTGGGCACCTTGCCCAGGATCACGCGCCCCGTGCCGCCGTCCAGGGTAATCCAGTCGCCCTCGTGCACCACCACGTCGCCCACCGTAAAGCGGCGGCGCGCCTCGTCCATCTGCAGGTCGCCCGCGCCGGCCACGCAGCACTTGCCCATGCCGCGCGCCACCACGGCCGCGTGCGACGTCATCCCGCCGCGCGCCGTCAGGATGCCCTGCGCGGCCACCATCCCGTGAAAGTCCTCGGGCGAGGTTTCGCGGCGGACCAGGATCACGGGCTCGTGCGGGCCGCGCTCCGCCGCCTCGTCGGGGTTGAACACCACCTGCCCGCTGGCCGCGCCGGGCGAGGCGGGGAGCGCCGTCGTGAGCACCTGCACCCGCGCGTCGGGGTCGATCCGGGGATGGAGGAGCTGGTCCAGCTGGTCCGGCTGCACGCGCAGCACGGCCTCTTCGGGCGTGATGCGCCCCTCGTCCACCATCTCCACGGCGATGCGGATGGCCGCGGGGCCCGTGCGCTTGGCGTTGCGCGTCTGCAGCAGGTACAGGCGCCCCTTCTCTACCGTGAACTCCAGGTCCTGCGCGTCGCGGTAGTGGTCCTCCAGCAGCTGGGCGGCCTGCAGCAGCTCCGTGTAGGCGGCGGGGAGCGCCTGCGCCATCCCGTCGATGTGCAGCGGGTCGCGGATGCCGGCCACCACGTCTTCGCCCTGCGCGTTCACCAGGAACTCGCCGTACAGCCGCGGCTCGCCCGTGGACGGGTCGCGGGTGAACGCCACGCCCGTCCCCGAGTCGTCGCCCATGTTGCCAAAGACCATGGAGCACACGCTCACCGCCGTGCCCAGGTCGTCCGAGATGTTGTTGATGCGGCGATAGGCGCGCGCCCGCGGCGTCTGCCAGCTGCCGAACACGGCGTGGATGGCGCCCCACAGCTGGTCCTGCGGGTCCTCGGGGAAGGGCGTGCCCGTCTTTTCCTGCACCAGCGCCTTGAACTCCGCCGTGAGCGCGCGCAGGTCGTCCGCCGAAAGCTCCGTGTCGTGCGAGACGCCGCGGGCGTGCTTCATGGCCTCCATGCGGTGCTCGAACAGGTCCGCGTGCACGCCCAGCACGACGTCCGCGTACATCAGCACGAAGCGCCGGTAGCTGTCCCAGGCAAAGCGCGCGTCACCGCTCTCCGAGGCGAGCGCCTCGGCCGTCTGGTCGTTCAGGCCCAGGTTCAGGATGGTGTCCATCATCCCGGGCATGCTGAACGCCGCGCCGGAGCGCACGGACACCAGCAGGGGCGCCGCCGATCCGCCGAACGTCTTGCCCGTGGCGCGCTCCAGCCGCTGCAGCGACGTGGCGACGGATTCGCGCAGCCCGTCGGGATACGTCCCGGCGCGCAGGTACAGCCGGCAGACCTCGGTGGTGATGGTAAAGCCCGGGGGCACGGGAACGCCGATGCGGGCCATCTCCGCCAGGCCGGCGCCCTTGCCGCCCAGCAGGTCCTTCATCTCCTTGCTGCCTTCCGTCTCTCCCGCGCCAAAAAAATAGACGTACCGGTCCGCCATGGGTGCTCGTGGGGGCTCAGGTGTTCGTGGCGTCGATGCTTGCTGGATGGGTCCCGGAGCGGTGGGACGCGGGCGCCTATGGCAATAATGCTGCCGGTGGGGAGGGCGTGGAAAGGGCGCCGGGGCGATGGTGGGGACGAGGGCGGAGGTGGCGCGCTGTGTGGAGGGGCGGAGGGAACGGCAACTGCGACGTCGCGTGTGGGCGTGCCCCTCCGCTGCGCTCCGGGTCGGGCTGCGCGCGCCGTAGGCAACGATACAACTGTTGCCAACGGCGCCGAGCCCCCTGCGCACGGGGACAACGGTACTGCTGTTGTCCCCGCGCTCCGGGGTCTCGGCCCTGCGGGCGCGCATCCCTCACGCAACGGCGCCCGGTCCGCCGTCTCCCGCGGGGCCCTCACCCCCCGGCCCCCTCTCCCGTACACCACCTGTCGGCACCCTCGATTGCCTGCCCCGTACGGGAGAGGGGGAGACCTTCGTTGACGGGACGCGAGCTGCCCGCGTGCTCGAAGGTCTCCCCCTCTCCGCGAGGAACGAGCGGGGAGGGGGCCGGGGGAGGGGCGCCCCGCCGGTGCACGGTGCCTGCTCCCGTCCCACGAGACCGGCCGAACGACGACGGCCCCATCCCGGCGTCCGGGGCGGGGCCTGTCGGCCGATCACAGCCGGGGGACGGACTCAGCCCGCCGAGACGGCGTCCGCTTCCGCGGCGGTGAGCTCGGCCGGGGAGGGGGGGACGACGTTGTAGCGGGCGGACAGGCTTTCGCGCACGTCGCGGAACGCGCGCAGGTTGCTCATCAGGTCGCCGCGCCACAGCTCGATGGTGGCCAGCGGATACCAGTTGCATCCGCCGGGGCCCTCGGGCTTGTAGTCGAGCTCGAAGACGAACTCGCTGCCGGCCGCGTCGGGGTGCCGGCGCAGGTCGCTCATGAAGCGGGCGTGCAGCTCCGCCCTGTCCAGCACCTCGCGCATGACGCTCTCTCCCTGGGGATCGGTGCGGGGCCCGCCGGAGGGCGGCGCCTGGGTGGGGGCCGTCACGGACGCTCCACGACGACCCACACGTTGTCGCTGTGCGCGCGGTACGACATGGTGATGGTGACGTCCTTGGTGCGTTCGTCCGCGAACCGGAACCGGTAGCCGAAGGTGGCGTCCAGCTCGCCGCGCTTCACGCCCTCCTCGAAGCGGCCCTGGAAGTCGCGCACGGCCGTGCACGGCGCGATCTCCGTGAAGAAGTTGCGTCCCACCACCTCCGCGCGGCTGAACCGTGCCAGGCTGCTCTCCGTCGCGTTGTACTGCAGCACCGTCCCGTCGCGGTCCAGCTGGATGATGCCCACCGGCAGATCGTCCAGCTCCTCCCCCGACAGCGTATCCAGCAGCCGGATCATCTCGGCGCGCGCCCTCGTCATCGACTCTTCCCCTTCCATCGGGTGTCCGCCCCGGCAAAGGCTGTGCGCCGGATGTAGTGATTGTACAAACCTTGTGCATCCCGCGTCAAGGATGCGACGTCGCGCGGGGCTCGTGGTGGCCCTCCCCCGGCCTCGCTTAGGCTCGTCCACCCCCTCCCGCAAACTGCGCGGGAGGGGGTGTAGACGTCTACGGGCTCTCGTGCGCGGTGGCGGAGTCCCAGCGCCCCCACCCGGGCTCGCATTACTCGCCCACCCTCCCCCCAAAAAACCTGGGGGAGGGTTGGGTACGGGCGAGATCGCGTCGCGAGGCAGCCCGCCCATCCCGCGAAGCTCTCCCCCCCTCTCCGCGAGGAACGAGCGCGGAGGGGCCGGGGGAGGGGCGCTCCGCCCGTGCCGGTCAGCCTGCCTCCCATGCACGAACCGCCGTCTCACCTCCCCCAGGGGTTTTTGGGGGAGGTCGCGAGGAACGAGCGGGTGGGGGCGTCGGCTCGGACTCCACCACCCGCCTCGATCCCACTCCCGCACTCCCGCACTCCCGCGCTCCCGCACTCCCGCACTCCCGCACTCCCGCACTCTCTCACTGCCTCCCCACACTCCCAGCACGCCATTTCCCTTGCGCTCCTTACACCCCGTTCGCATGTTCCGAAAAACGGCCTCGCCGCACCTCACGCCGGTCCGCCCTTCATGCCCACCGACTCCCCCGACCTCCTGCGCGATTCCGCGCGAATGGCCGCCGTGCGGGCCACGGCCCTCGCCGGCACGCCGCCGGAAGAGGCGTTCGACCGCCTGACCCGGCTGGCCGTGCACCTGCTGGGCGCGCCCATCTCGCTGCTCTCGCTCATCGACGGCGAGCGGCAGTGGGTCAAGAGCGTCGCCGGGGTGCCGGATCCGCCCACGCCGCCGCACTTCATCCCCGTGGAGCGCTCCATCTGCCGGCTGGTGGCCGGGAGCGGCGAGCCCCTGTGCGTGGAGGACGTGGGCGACGACGACCGCATCCCCGCCAACGCCGCCATGCGCGCCTGGGGCGTGCGTGCGTACGCAGGGGTGCCGCTCGTGACCCCCGCGGGGCATGCCGTGGGCGTGCTGTGCGTGGCCGACACGCACCCGCACGCCTGGGACGCGGGGACCGTGGAGGCGCTGCGCGACCTGGCCGCGCTGGCCGTGACGGAGATCGAGTGGCGCCGCTCGCAGGCGAGCCACGAGCGCGTCACCACGGCCCTGGCGACGGCGGAGGAATTGTTCCGCGTGCTGGTGGAGCAGTCGCTGGTGGCGCTGTACGTGGTGCAGGACGACCACTACACCTACGTGAACCCGCGCTTTCGCCAGATCTTTGGCCTCGCGCCGGACTTCCTGGAGGCGCAGCACCACTTCCTGGAGGTGGTGGACGAGCAGGACCACGAGCTGGTGCGCGAGAACGTCCGCCGCCGCATCCAGGGCGAGGTGGGCGCCGTGCACTACCGGCTGCGGGGGCGGCGCACGGACGGCGAGCTCATCCACTTCGAGGTGCACGGCCTGCGCACCACCCTGCACGGCCGCCCGGCGCTCATCGGCGTGGGGATCGACGTCACGGAGCGGGTGCGCGCCGAGGCGGAGCGCGAGCAGGCCATCCTGGCCCGCGACCGCTTCTACGCCATGATGAGCCACGAGCTGCGCACCCCCGTGAGCGCCGTGATGCTGTACAACGACCTGCTCCTGTCCGGCGTCTACGATCCGCTCACGGATTCGCAGCGCGACGCCGTGGACCGCTCGCAGAAGTCCGCCCGCCACCTGCTGGACCTCATCAACGACCTGCTGGACCTGTCCAAGCTGGAGTCCGGCCGCCTGGAGACCCGGGTGGAGGAGGTCGAGGCCGCGGAGCTGGTGGACGGCGTGGTGAGCGGGCTGGCGCCCCTGGCGCTGGAGCACGGCTGCGACCTGTCCGTGCACATGGAGGCCCGCCCGCTCCCCATGGTGGGCGACGCGCGGCGGGTGCGGCAGATCCTCCTGAACCTCCTGTCCAACGCCATCAAGTTCGGCCACGGCGCGCCGGTGGAGATCCGCTGCGGCCCGGCGGAGGGCGGCATTACCGTGGAGGTGTCGGACCACGGGCCGGGGATCCCGCCCGCGGACCTGGAGCGCATCTTCGACGACTTCGTGCAGCTGGGCGAGCCGGGGGTGGGGACGGGGCTGGGGCTTCCCATCGCGCGGCGCCTGGCGGAGCTGCAGGGCGGCTCGCTGCGGGCCCAGTCCATCCCCGGCCGCGGCAGCACCTTCCGCCTCTTTCTCCCCGACGCCGCGCCCGACGTCCCCCCCCCGGGCGGCTTCCCCTCCTTCCTTTCTTCGGTTATTCTTCGGTAGATGCGGGCCGGCCGGTGAACCGGCGTGCGCGCCGGGGGTACGCGTGCGGCACCGGGAGGTTATCTTTCCCGGTTCCACGCGACGCACCCTGGATGCACCGTACCGGCCGTTGATGAACCCGCACGCCCTGAACGTCCTGGAGTACCGCGAGGCGCTGGACCTCGTGGCCCGCTACGCCTCGTCCGCGCTGGGTGCGGGCGCCGTGCGCGCGCTGTCGCCCAGCGACGACCCCGCGTGGATCGTCCCCGAGCTGGCCCGCGTGGACGAGATGCGCGTCTTTCTGCGCGGCGACAACGGCTGGCAGGTGCCCGCCATCCCCGACGTGCGCGAGGCCCTGCGCAAGATGCGGGTGGAGGGCTCCGTGCTGGAGGGCACGCAGCTGCGCGACGTGGGCGTGCTGCTCATGGGCTCGCGCACCACGCGCCGCTCCGTCATGCAGAACGCGGGGTCGCTCCCCTACCTGTCGCTCATCGCCGGCGGGCTGGTGGAGCGGGAAAAGGACGAGGCCGAGATCGGGCGCACGGTGGACGAGGCCGGCATCGTGCGCGACGAGGCCAGCCCCGCCCTGTACCGGCTGCGGCGCGAGATCAAGAGCGCGCGGGGGCGGCTGGTGGAGCGGCTGGCGAGCTACATGGCGTCGCTGCCGCCGCACCACCAGGTGGCGGACGCGTCCGTGACGGTGCGCGAGGGGCGCTACGTGATCCCCGTGCGCCGCGAGGGCCGCGGCGACGTGGGCGGCATCGTGCACGACGAGTCGGCCACGGGGGCCACGCTCTTCATCGAGCCGCCGGCGGCCGTGGAGATGATGAACCGCCTGCGCGAGCTGGAATCCGAAGAGGCGCGCGAGGTCATCCGCATCCTCCGCGAGATGACGGTCAAGCTGCGCCCGCTGCAGCCGGAGCTGCTGGCCTCGCTGGACGCGCTGGTCGCCCTGGACTCGCTGTACGCGCGGGCCCGCTACGCGCTGCGAGTGGACGGCCGCGCGCCGGCGATGCTGGAGGCGGGGACGGAGGAGTACGTGGTGGCGGGCGGGGCGCATCCCATCCTCCTGGCCCGCTCGGTCGAGGTGGTGCCGTTCGACCTGCGGATGGACCCGGGCGAGCGCACGCTGCTCATCTCCGGCCCCAACACCGGCGGCAAGACGGTGCTGCTCAAGGCCATCGGCCTGATCTCGCTGCTGGCGCAGAGCGGCATCATCCCCCCCGTGGGGCCCGGCACGAAGCTCCCCGTCTTCACCAACGTGTACGCGGACGTGGGCGACGAGCAGAGCATCGAGGCGTCGCTTTCCACCTTCTCGGCGCACCTCAAGAACCTGCGCGAGGTGCTGGACGGCGCCGACTGGCAGTCGCTGGTGCTCACGGACGAGATCGGCAGCGGCACGGACCCGCAGGAGGGCGCCGCCCTTGCCCGCGCCGTGCTGGTGGAGCTCACGCGCCGCTCCTGCTTTACGGTCGCCACCACGCACCTGGGCCAGCTCAAGCTGCTGGCCACGGACGAGCGGGGGGTGGTGAACGCCTCGCTGCAGTTCGACGCCGAGCGGCTGCAGCCCACCTATCGCCTGCTCAAGGGGATTCCCGGGCGCTCGTACGGCCTGGCCATCGCGCGGCGGCTGGGATTGGAGCCGCGCCTGCTGGCCGAGGCGGAGAGCACGCTGCCGCAGGGCGAGCGCGACGTGGCCAAGCTGCTGCTGGAGCTGGAGGCCAAGGAGCAGCGCTTCGCCGAGCAGAACGACCTGCTGGCCCGCCGCCTGGCGGAGACGGAGGCGCTGCGGGAGAAGCTGGAAGCGCGCGAGGTGGAGCTCAAGCAGAAGGAGCGCGACGCCGAGCGCCGCGCCCGCCAGCAGGCGCGCGACCTCCTGCTGCAGTCCCGCGCGGAGGTGGAGGCGGCCATCCGCGAGGTGCGCGGCGCGGCGGACGCGGCCCAGCTGGACGACGCGGCCCGCGCCGCCCGCCGCCGGGTGGAGGAGGCGGCCACCCGCCAGCGCGAAAAGCAGCCCGCCGAGCGCGGCCGCCCCGCCCGGCCCCGGCGCGGGGAGATCCAGGCGCTGGAGCCGGGGCTGCGGGTGCGCATCGAGTCCCTGGGGCGCACGGGGACGGTGGTGGAGCTGCGGGACGGCAAGGTGATGGTGGAGGCAGGCTCCATGCGCCTG
>DATING010001411.1:0-2302 GCA_035474555.1 Longimicrobium sp.
CGGGGACGGCCATCGGCGTTTTTTAGAGGAGGCAGGATCGTGGCGGCGGAGGGGATGCCGGTCGTGGCACATCATCCATCGGATCGCGATCGGGAAGCGTGTGCCCGCGCCGGAGACCTCGCTGCCGTCGCGGAAGGGCCGCGTGGTTCTCCGGAACGGCCTGCGAGGATGGATGCGCATCAAACGTTGGACAATCGGCCGCAGTCCACTTTCCGGATTTCCGGGATATCGAGGGAGGCCCCGCCACGACGCAGCGCGCTCGGGATCTGCGCGTTTCCGGCGGAAAGCGTAACGCCGTGCCACACCTGATCCGCCAAACGGCCCGGATTCGAAAAATTTGTTTGCTCTACCTTTGAGCGAACCTTGCGGTTGCCTGCGACGGATGCTATTGAATTGCGTAACAAAAGCGCACATCAGCAACGCGTCACGCACCCCGATCGGAAGTTTCCCGCGGTCGTCGGTATCCCAAAGCCACCCCCGGCGCCCCTTCCATGGGCCGGGGCCGGCGCGTTCATCACCACACCCCACACACCCCGGAGGGACCCTGATGCCCCCAACCCGTCTGCGCCGGTGGCTCGGCGCGACAATGCTCCTGCTGTCGGGCGCGTTCGCGCACCCCGCGGCGGCGCAGGATTCGTACACCATCACGGGCAGCGTGCAGGACGCCGACACGCGCTCGCCGCTCGTGAACGCCGCCGTGCAGCTGCGCAGCCCGGGCACCGGCGCGGCCGCGGCCAGCACCGTGACGGACGAGGCCGGCCGCTTCAGCCTGCGCGCGCGCGTCGCCGCCGGCACGTACACGCTGCAGTTCACCCAGATCGGCCGCGGCACGGCCACCCGCCAGGTGGTGCTGGGCGCCGACCGCGAGGTTTCCGTCCCGGCCGTGGCGCTGTCGTCCGCCGCGCTGCAGCTGGAGGAGCTGGTGGTCACGGGCACCGGCGCCCCGGCGGAGCGCCGCGAGATCGGCAACGCCGTCTCGTCCGTGAGCGGTGAAGAGGTCACCCGCGCGCCCGCCGCCACGTCGGCGGACCAGGCGCTGCAGGGCAAGATCGTGGGCGCGGAGATCAACGAGACCTCCGGCCAGCCGGGCGGCGGATCCAGCATCCGCCTGCGCGGCACCAACACCATCCTGGGCAACGCCGAGCCCCTCATCGTCGTCGACGGCGTGATCGTCGACAACAACAACGAGGCGCTCATCGGCCTGGGCTCCAACGCCACGCGCAGCAACACGGCCCTCACCAACCGCCTGTCCGACATCTCGCCCGACGACATCGAGCGGGTGGAGGTGCTCAAGGGCGCCGCGGCGGCCGCGCTGTACGGCTCGCGCGCCAACAGCGGCGTCATCCAGATCTTCACCAAGCGCGGCCGGCAGGGGGGGCCGCAGATCTCCTACTCCACGGAGCTCCAGGCGGCCCGCACGCCGGGCTACTTTCCCGTGAACATGGAGCGGCGCATCGGCGTGGCCGACACGGTGGCCGTGCGCGCCCTGGGCCCCTTCCTGGGCCGCGACACCACGCGCTACGACTACCAGGACCAGATCTTCCAGACGGCCCTGGGCATCAGCAACCAGCTGTCCGTCTCGGGCGGCAGCGAGGGCACCACGTACTACCTGTCGGGCAACTGGAACGACGAAGAGGGGATCATCCGCTCCACCGGCTACTCCCGCTACGGCGGCCGCGCCAAGGTGACGCAGCGGCTTTCCAACTGGATGGAGGTGGAGGCCGGCGGCAGCTACCTGCGCACCCGCACCAACCTGGTGCCCGAGGGCGAGCAGACGCAGGGGATCCTGACCACCGTCATCTTTACCCCCACCACGTTCAATCCCAACCAGTTCGACTCGGCGGCGGCGCGCCTGGCGTACAGCCCGGTGATCGGCACCAACCCGCTGGACGTGATCGAGAACTGGACGGCGCGCTCCGACATCACGCGCTTCCTGGGCAACGTGCGGGCGACGGCTACGCCCACCAGCAACCTGACCATCACCTACCTGGCGGGGCTGGACGACGGCCGCGAAGAGGACACGTACCTGCAGCCGCGCTTCGCGACCTCCACCGCGTTCTCGGGGTCGCTGCAGACGCCCGTGCGCTCCGTGCGGCGGTTCAACAACGACCTCACGGCCACGCTGGAGAACACGTTCGGCTCGTCCATGGAGCTGAGCAGCACGGTGGGCTTTCGCTACACGCAGGACCGCATCAACACCATCCGCTCGGCGGTGAGCGACCTCACCCCGGGGTTCGAGACGCTGGTGGGCGTGGTGCAGACGGCGTCGCAGGGCACCACGGAGCTGCGCACCCTGGGAACC